>CAMVOY010000043.1 GCA_947169235.1 uncultured Lachnospiraceae bacterium
GCAAGGCTGCGCAGCGGCATTGCAAGTTCATTCTCCATATATACGATCGGCGAGCTGCACCATTCATGCAAAGATGGATTGGAATCATGCATCAGTCTCAGGGCCTTCTGCAGATCCCAGCCCGAAACATCATATACATCATCACGAAGCGCAGGACCCTCCGGAGCGGAGTGTGTCGGGAACACCTTCTCTAACGGAGCCTGCCATGCCTCGAGTGCCTCCTCCAAGGACAGGCTCTCCTCACGATAGGTAAACTCAGGTGTATCGAGAACACGACCGATCCTGTCATATACGATCCCGGCTGCGTCGAGTTTTGCAAAATCAGCTTCGTCTATCTCAGCCACGATCTCTCCGTAGTTCTTTGAAAAATAGAACGAAGGCTCCTTGTGCTTGCAGAACTTCACGCCAAGCTTGTTGCCGAATGCCATCTTTGCAAGTGCTGCAGCAACCCCCTCACCGTCCAAAGCATACGCTGATTTTATGACGCCCTGGCGCATAAGTGTCGTGATCTTCTCATATTGTGTCATAATCTTCTCAAAATTAGGAAGATCATACGAATCTTTTTCAATATTGAACTTAACCAGTCTGCTGCCCGCAGTCTTCAGCTCGTCAGTAACCACATCCGAGATTTGCGCCACATCAACCGCGAATGAACACAGCGTCGGAGGTACATCTATATCGTTGAAGGTTCCGCTCATGGAGTCCTTTCCTCCTATGGACGGCAGACCCAGCTTCATCTGCGCATCATATGCTCCGAGAAGTGCAGCCATAGGCTCGCCCCAGCGCTTTGGATCTTCAGACATTCTTTTAAAATACTCCTGGAATGTGAAGCGAATCTTCTTCATATCACCGCCGGCTGCTACTATCTTGGCAACCGAAGTGAGCACGGCATACTCAGCTCCGTGATACGGGCTCCAGCTCATAAGATACGGATCCATACCATAACTCATCATGGTCACCGCATCACTCTCGCCATCCATAACCGGAATCTTTGCGATCATGGTCTGGATAGGAGTCATCTGATAGCGTCCTCCATACGGCATCGTAACCGTGCAGGCGCCGATAGAGCTGTCGAACATCTCGACAAGTCCACGCTTTGAACAGCTATTCAGATCAGAAAGCTTACGAAGCATAGCGGTTTTGAAGGATGTCACGTCATCTGAAGTTGTCAGATAATTATCATCCTTTGACGGACTCGAAACTACAACCTCCGTCTCCTGATGAGCTCCGTTTGTATCCAAAAAGGCACGTGAGATATTTACGATCTCATTTCCTCTCCAGCTCAGAACGAGTCTCGGAGACTCTGTTACGGTCGCAACACATACAGCCTCCAAGTTCTCCTCAGCAGCGAATCCGAGCATCTTGTCCACATCTTTCGGATCCACTACGACAGCCATACGCTCCTGAGACTCGGATATGGCAAGCTCAGTGCCGTCAAGTCCGGCGTATTTTTTGGGAACCTTATCAAGGTCCACAGTAAGTCCCGGCGCAAGCTCTCCGATAGCTACAGACACACCGCCGGCACCAAAGTCGTTACATTTTTTTATAATATGTGCAACCTCGCCACGTCTGAAGAGTCTCTGGATCTTTCTCTCAGTAGGCGGATTACCTTTCTGCACCTCAGCTCCGCAGGTGTCGATGGACGCAGTGGTGTGAGCCTTCGATGAACCCGTAGCTCCTCCACATCCGTCACGTCCCGTACGTCCGCCGAGAAGAATGATTATATCTCCCGGATCCGAGTTCTCTCTGATAACGTTCTTTCTCGGAGCGGCACCCATAACAGCACCGATCTCAAGCCTTTTGGCTACATAGTTCGGATGATAGATCTCATCAACAAGACCGGTAGCCAGACCGATCTGATTTCCGTATGAGCTGTAGCCTGACGCCGCACCCGTAACGATCTTTCTCTGAGGGAGTTTGCCCTCCATGGTCTCAGCCAGAGACTTCGTCGGATCAGCAGCACCGGTGACACGCATGGCCTGATATACATAGCCACGTCCCGAGAGCGGATCACGGATCGCACCGCCAAGACATGTGGCAGCACCTCCGAATGGCTCTATCTCCGTCGGGTGGTTGTGCGTTTCATTTTTGAAAAATACCAGCCACTCCTCTGTCTCAGGTCCCTTTCCATAGTCAACAGTGATAGGCACTACTATAGAGCAGGCATTGATCTCATCGGATACCTCCATATCCTCAAGCTTTCCTGCATCACGAAGCTGCTTCATCGCAAGGAGCGCGATATCCATCAGAGATACATACTTGTCATCACGACCCGCATACATCTCGTCATGAGCTTTTTTATATCTGTTATATGTTTCCTCGATAGGAGCTTTGTAGTCACCGTCCTCAAACTTGACGTCGGTGAGCTCCGTAAGGAAAGTAGTATGGCGGCAGTGGTCTGACCAATAGGTGTCGAGAACCCTGATCTCCGTAACTGACGGATCACGAGGCGTCTCACTTCCATCCCATCTGCCACTGAAATAATTCTGAATATGTTTGAAATCAGCAAAGGTCATAGCGAGTCCAAGTGAATCATAAAGCTTCTTAAGCTCGGTCTCATCCATGCTTATAAAACCATCAAAAATCTTCACATCCTCGGGCTCAGGGTAAACTGCCACGAGCGTATCCGGAACTGTCTCATCAGTCTGACGCGAATCAACCGGGTTGATACAATAGCTGTGGATCTTTTCAAGCTCGTCCGGCTCAAACTCGCCCGAAAGCACATATGTCGTAGCTGAACGGATGACCGGCTCCTCAGTCTCCTTCAAAAGGCGCACGCACTGTTCCGCTGAGTCAGCTCTCTGATCAAACTGGCCCGGCAGGTACTCAACCGAGAAAACATGATCTTTACTGTCCGTCGGAAAGCTGCCCTCATACAGGATATCCACAGGCGGCTCCGAGAAAACCGTAACTAACGCCTTTTTAAAAATATCCTCACTGACGTTTTCCACATCATAACGCACCAGCACACGCACATCTTTAAGACCTGCGAGATTTAAGTACTCCTTAAGCTCCTTTTTGAGCTCCTTTGCATGCACGGCATACGCAGGTTTTTTTTCGACATATATTCGCTTGACCGCCATCAAAAGTTCCTCCTTTTAGGCTGTGATTCCACCGATAGTTACACGACTCTTCCAGTATGACTGAACTTTGAACTTATACTGCTTTTTCAGTGTCTCATCATAATAGGTCTGATAACGGTTGTTCTCCTCTGTGGAGATCTTGTTCTTCACCTCGTTATCATATGCCTCAGGATCATTGTTATTGATCATCTTTACGAGGAAAAATGCCTTGTCACTCTCAAAAAATGATACCTGATCGTTGTTCATCTTTTTGATGAGATCTCTGGTTGCCTTGTCCGCGAAATCCTCATCCTTCTCCAAAAGATTTCTGGTAGTATATGTGATTCCCGTATTATCATCCTTACTGTCGTTGTCGGAATCAGTAAGAAGCTTGGTGAAGTCCTCTGCCGTCTTTGCCTTGTTCTCGAGATCCTGCATATCGGACTTTTCCTTCTGGATCGTAGCATCATCCTTCATCGGCTTTTCTTCTGCATCCGAAGTCTCATCCTCTTTTGAAATCGTGTAATACTGAAGAGTGTACTGACGGAAATCCGTCTTGTTCACCTCAGCTGTGAGTTTTGCGTCATCGATATCAAAACCGTCGATGATCTTTTTCTTTTCCTTCTCAGCCAGTCTCTGCTTCTCGATGGATGCGCGTACATCACTCTCCGAGAGACCCTTCACGCTTTTCGGCATCTGAGAGATCGTTGCCATCGCTTCCTCAACGGCCTTATTGATCTCTTCTTTTTCTGCGTCATCAAGAACGGTTCCTTCCTTCTCTGCCTGCATCACCAGTACCTCTCTCTGCTTAAGGTTCTGCATGATCTGCTTTTTGGCGTTGGAAGAAAGAGTTCCTTTGCCCTGCTCCTGATCCCAATCCATACCATAAGCGTTATACATTGACTCCATCTGATATATATCATATACAGAATCGCTGTAGTTGATCGTATGAGTAGCAGTCTCACCACCTGCAGCCGGTCCTTCGACCGTCAGAATCGCACGCGGTCTGAGCTGTGTATAGCATACTACAAAAATACCCCCGAGTACCGCCAGTGCTCCCACTATTATGAGGATCAGATATTTTCTGGACTTAGCCTCGGCTTTTTCTTCCTTCTTGTCGGGCTTTTTGATCCCCTGTTCTTTGATAATTTTCTTTGCTGTGTTCATTTCCTTTCATTCCTCCGTAAAAAAAAATACGTTTTTTGCGCCTTAAAACGGCACACTTTGATATTGTACCACAAAATCACCGCTCGTGCAACATTCAAATAGGAAAGTTCTGTGATTTTTGTATGAACACTTGACAAGTCCCTTTCAAAATGGTAATATATCTCTTGGCGCGCAGGAGTGGCGGAATTGGCAGACGCGCAGGCTTCAGGTGCCTGTGTTCGCAAGGACGTGTGGGTTCAAGTCCCATCTCCTGCATAGCAGTATAGCACGACTTAGGTCGTGCTATACTGCTATATAGGAGATGGATAACTTAACCCACACCGTGGTCAGTTTTGCTTTAGCAAAACTGAAAGGAACTGAGCGCAGCGAAGTTCCTTGTTCAACGTCCCATCTCCTGCTATCTAGGAGATGGATGACTTATTCAACGTCCCAGCTCCTGCTAACCTAAGATGGATAACTTGACCGCCGGGCCGCTAAACAAATCAGAGATGATCTGTCACGTGATGGATGTGTCGCGAGCGTCGTTGCGCAGCGCGGGTATTGAAAACTCGAAGAGTTTTCTCTGCGCGCACAACGTGACGCTCGGGAAAAAAGCGAAAGCGTGCCATCACGGACAGATCAATCTGATTTGCCTCGGCCCGGCAGTCCCGCCCCATTTACCGAAAGGAGTCCCATATGAGAATCAGCGTTGGCATGCTTCTTTTCGCCCTGTTTGATTCAGGCGTTGCATTTTTCCTGGTATACTACGTCACTAAGGCGAAGTTCGGTGGCGACCAAAAATCCATCGCCCGAATACTCGGCTCGGTGCTCGGAACCCTGACTTTCATCACTTACTTTGCGGTGATCGTCTGGTTCAATACATACCCGATCACTGCATCGGATACAGTAAAACAGTTGGTATACTGGCTACCCATAGTCCTGTCGATACTGATGCTCGTACTGATACAGCTATCCAAGCCTCAGAAGACCGTCCCTGACGAACTCGAAGATGAGAACGGAGAAAGTACGGAGGGTGAGACGGAAGGTGAAGCCGAGGAAGGCGAAACACCCGCCGAGCCTCCGATATAATACAGATAAAAAGCTCATATAAAAATCAAAACCCATGCAAGGATCAACCTGCATGGGTTTTTCATTATCAATACTGAGCGATCAATCAGATCAGCTTCTCGCCCTGTCTTCTTCCTCTCTGATAATCAGACTTTGAAATCTTGTCAAAGCTCTTTCCGGCAAGATAAATGAATCCATGAACCTTTCCGGACGATGTGAAATATATTCTCAGACGATAGTTCATCTTGCCCTCTTTGTAAAGGAACTCGGTATACTGTGATACCTTAAGCTTCTTGCCTGAATTAAACTGTTTCTCATAGAGGAACGGATCCTTCTTTCTGTCGCATTTTTTCAGATCCAGATCACCATACGCCTGCTTTGCGGCATTGAGAGTGCTTCCGATACGGATTCCGCGATAAGTGCTTCCGTACTTGGCCGGCTTTCCCCACTCGCCGTCGTAATACCAAGCGTAGCCTTTTTTATTTCTCTTTTTAGCCTTTGCATTTGCCTTCTGGAATGAAGTCACAAAGTTTACCGGACGATACATGGAAAAATCAGCCTTCGTGATCGCATTTACTACGCGAACATTGCATGAGAGACTCTGTCCGTATGCGTTGGCACTGACTACCGCAGTTCCTGCAGTCTTCAATGCAATCTGACATGTCACGGATGAATAATCCGCAGCATACGAAATCTCCTTCGGCTCTGCAACTGCAGTGTTATCCGATGTGAATGTGATGGACTGTGCTGCACCGGCCGGAATATTTACTACGGAAAGCTTAACTGTCTTTCCTGACATTGCATTGATCTGAGTCTTGTCAAGCGATATCGGACCCGTGATCACGGCTGCCGGGCCGCTGGCTGCATCGGCAATGGTCAATCCTTTGGTTTCCTTTGCCAATGCCTTTGTCTCTCCCGTCGTCACGGGCGCACATCCGAGTGCTACAGCCATGGCAAGAACCAATCCACATACTCTGTATGAACTCTTTTTCATATTTCTTCTTCCTTTCCATACGCCAAAAAAAGACGTTTTTTTATTATTTTTCATCAACAAATACCGATTATAGCACATTTTTACTGATTTGTCTACACCTATCTACGCCAGCTCCACAGCTCCCGTATACAGCTGATAATACCGCCCCTTCTGTGCCAACAGCTCATCATGAGTACCCCTCTCGATGATCTCGCCGGCTTCCAGGACACAGATGGCATCACAATGTCTGACCGTGGAGAGTCTGTGCGCGATAACAAAGGTCGTCCTTCCCTTCATGAGTCTCTCCATACCGTGCTCGATATGCATCTCGGTACGTGTATCCACGGAGCTTGTTGCCTCATCCAAAACAAGAATCGGCGCATGCGAGATCGCTGCTCTTGCTATGTTCAAAAGCTGACGCTGGCCCTGGCTCAGATTCAGACCATCACCCTCTAACACCGTATCATACCCATCCTCAAGCCTCATGATAAACGAATGGGCGCTAGCCGTCTTCGCCGCTTCTATAACTTCCTCATCAGTAGCATCAGGTCTTCCGTAACGGATATTTTCACGCACCGTACCGGAGAACAGATGTGTATCCTGAAGCACCATCGCGATACCGGATCTGAGACTGTCTCTCTTATAGGCATGGATCTCCTTGCCGTCTATAAGTATCTGTCCTTCATCCGCATCGTAAAATCTGTTCAAAAGATTTGTTATGGTAGTCTTTCCCGCACCCGTGGACCCGACAAATGCGACCTTCTGACCGGGCTTAACTGAAAGACAGATATCCTTGAGAACTGTCTGCCCACGCTTGTATCCGAAGCTTACATGATCAAGGACAACCTCTCCCCTTACATCCTTAAGCTCAATGGCATCCTCAGGATCTGCTTCCTCCACATCACTGTCCATCACGGTAAACACTCTCTCCGCTCCGGCCAAAGCCGCAAAGATCGTATTGACCTGCATGGAGAGCTCATTCACGGGTCTTGAAAACTGTCTTGAATAGTTTACAAAAATAGTAAGCCCGCCGATCGTAAGTCCGCCTCCCACGCAGAGAATACCTCCGATCATCGCGGTAAGCGAATAGCATATCTGTCCGATATTTCCCATGATCGGCATGATGATACTACCGAAAAACTGGGCCTTTATCTGTTCATTTTTAAGGCGGTCATTCTTTTCCCTGAAGTCTTCGACCGCTGCCTGCTCATGGTTGAACACCTTTACGACCTTCTGGCCCGTAACGGTCTCCTCGATATAACCGTTCAGATCCCCCAGTGCCTCCTGCTGATGGCGGAAGTGACTTGAGCTTTTTTTGGCAACATTGATCGCCGCAAAGAACATCACCGGCGTCATGAGTATGGTAACCAATGAGAGCCAGATGTTTTCCGTCAGCATGATAATAAGGACTCCCACTATGTTTATGATCCCGGTTATCATCTGGACCACGGTCTGGTTCAGCATCTCTCCTATCGCATCAACATCATTTGTAAATCGGGACATGATATCCCCGACCGTATTGGTATCAAAATACCTTACCGGCATGTTTTGCAAATGATCAAACAGATCCTTTCTTATGCGGATCAGAGTCCTTTGCGATACGCCGACCATTATTCTCATCTGCAGGTACTGCGTCAGGACCGCCACACCGTAGATCGCTCCCATCACGATCAGCATCCGGGCCAGCTCCGTCACGGCAGCCGCTATCTTTTCCGTAACATCACCTGTTGATGAGGCTATATCCTGCGCACACTCGGCAATTCTGTCCATGATCGGTTTCAGCATATATGAGCCGATGATAGACGCAACCGAAAAGACTATCACAAACAAAAATGAAACAAGTATCAGATATTTGTCATTTGCCAGATACGATATTATCCTTTTTATGGTGGCTGACGAGTTTTTCGGCTTTCCGCCGCGCATCTGCATTTCCCTTGTCTTTCTTCCCGGGCCCGCTGCCACATTTCCTCTTACCGCTGCCATCAGATCGCCACCTCCTTCTCAGAAAGCTGAGAGAAGCAGATCTCTTTGTAGGTCTGATTGCTCTTTAAAAGCTCCTCGTGAGTTCCCATGCCCACGATGCTTCCTTCCTCCATAACTATTATCTTGTCCGCATCCATAACAGACGAGATGCGCTGCGCTATGATAAGCTTTGTGGCTAAAGGCAGACAATCCCTAAGATTGTTTCTGATCTTCGCCTCAGTAGCTGTATCTACAGCACTTGTCGAATCATCGAGTATGAGTATCTTGGGATTCTTTAAAAGCGCTCTGGCGATACAGAGTCTCTGCTTCTGACCGCCTGAGACATTTACTCCACCCTGTCCGAGATCCCTTTCATAGCCGTCATCAAAATCCTTTATAAACAGATCCGCCTGAGCTATCTCGGCCATCTTTTTGATCTCATCATCACTTGCATCCATATTACCCCATCTGAGGTTGTCAGCGATGCTTCCCGAGAACAGGACATTTTTCTGAAGCACCATGGATACTCCCTCTCTCAGGTTATAGAGCGAATAATCCTTTACATCGACATCATCGACCAAGATCTGTCCCTCATCGCAATCATAAAGACGGGGTATCAACTGAACCATGGTACTTTTACCTGAACCCGTGGAACCTATTATACCTACTGTCTGTCCCGGATCTACCACAAAGGATATATCCTTTAACACATAATCTTTGTGCTTTTTATAATACTTAAATCCAACATTTTTAAACTCGATCTTTCCGCTTTTAACCATGAGTTCGGGCTGCTTTGCATCATCATCGGAAAGACTGATCTTTTCATCCAAAACTTCACATATTCTTTTCGAAGAAACTATAGCTCGTGAGCCCTGTATTATCACAAATGACAGCATCATAAGAGACATCAGTATCTGCACAACATAGGTTGTAAATGCAGTCAGATCTCCTATCGGCATATCACCTGTTATGATCTGTTTTCCACCGAACCAAACCACTCCGAGAGTTGTTACGTTCATTGCGAGTGTCATGATGGGAAGTGTAAAAATAACAACTCCGATAGCCTTTAATGTTTTATTCTTTAACCCCTCATTCGCCTCGTCAAAAGTCCTTCTTTCATGATCATCCATGACAAAAGACTTTACAACTCTCTGATTGGTTATGTTTTCCTGAACTCTCGTATTTAGGTGATCTATGCCATCCTGCATCCTGTTGAATCTCGGAAATGCGATCCTGATCACGATCCCCAGGGCGATGACAAGTAACGGCAATACCACCACCATGACCAGAGCGAGCTTGGAATTGGTCAAAAACGCCATAATAAGTCCGCCGATAAGCATCCCGGGAGCTCGCAGACACATTCTTAATGCCATGGAGATCATATTTTGAACATTTGTAATATCATTTGTAAGTCTTGTTACCAGCGAGCCTGTAGAAAACTTCTCAATATTTTCAAAAGAAAACCTCTGTATCTTTACAAAAACATCGCTTCTCAGATCAGCAGCAAAGTTCACCGATGCCTTTATCGCAAAATATGCTCCCAGTATGCCTCCGAGCATCATAACGAGAGCCATCCCGATCATGGCGGCTCCTATCAGGATGATATAACCTGACCCCTTTGCTTCGACACCCTCCATCTGTCCACACCCGTAATTAATGATCAGCGCCATGAGTTTTGGCAAAAGTACCTCGCCCACTACTTCTACGATCATAAATATAGGACCCAGGATAAAGGCAGATAAATAAGGTCTTACATATTTCCCATAATGCTTCATGTTTTTCATCCTTCTCCTAAGTTATTATTTACTCTTATTCATCTAATCGAAGTGATATCTCTCCGGTATGCAGTACCTCTTCTGATCCATCCGAAAGCCTTACTATAAGCCCGCCCGAATCATCTATATCCACGGCGGTACCCTCTCTCCAGTCATCTCCCGATGCACCTGCGATTCTGCCCGGTGTTCCGAAACGTATCTTCTTTCCTATCACATTCGATCTGCTTTTATATTCCTTAATAAACGATCTGTCAGGCAGATCTTCATAGTACTTTTGTAACTCATTAATAACGGCTGCAGCAATCTCATTTCTTGATGCTTTTTCTTCATCATTTTCGTCGTAAATATAACCCATCACTTCTTTGATATCATCGGGTATATCTTTGGGTCTCAATACATTTATCCCGATGCCCACTATGACAAGTTCTATCCCGCCGCTCTCAAAATCCGATACTGCTTCCGTGAGTATCCCGCATATTTTTTTGTCATTTAAAAATACATCATTTACCCACTTGATATCAGTTTCTTTTTTACATACTTTACTCACTGCATGAGCGACCGCAACGGCAGCCTGCGTAGTTACAAGAATAACATCCGATGCCATCTTATCATCCGGGCAAAACAAAATACTCATATAAATGCCCGAGCCCTCAGGAGAATAAAAACCTCTCCCGCGTCTGCCCTTACCTTTTGTCTGATGTTCGCTCAGCACAACGCATCCTTCGCGTAACGATTCTTCACCTGACGATCCACCCATTGCAAGTCTTTTCAACTCATCATTGGTCGAGTCAACTTCCGGTAAAACAATGACCTTCATATCCTTTTTTTCAAGGTATAATCCGATCCCCTCCGCAGACAATCTGTCACTGGAACCTGACAGGCGGTATCCTAACTTATTCTTTGCAGCGATATCATAACCGTCATTTTGGAGCGCCTGTACTGCCTTCCAAACAGCTGCTCTGGTCACATTCAGTCTTTTGGCTATCTGCTCACCCGAAAGATCCTTATCCCTGTTTGCTTCAAGAAGCTTCAAAAGCTCGCTTTTTACACTCATTATATTCCTACCTTGTTCGATCACATTACTTATCCGAGCAGATGCAGTCCCTCCGCGGGGACCTTTGCTCTCACATAGATCCCATCCTCTCGGTATGTCTCCTCTATAAGCATTCCCTTCGTCCTTATGTACTGAAGCTTTCCCGCCTGATCGAACGGAAATACTTTTTCTATATCTATCATGGATGAATTGATCATCTCCTCGAGCTTTGACAAAAGCTCATCGATCCCCTCACCGGTCCTGGCGCTAATACAGACTCTCTCATCAGCGATTGGATCCTTTATCTCACGAACGATCGGAGAAACATCGCATTTGTTTATCGCCGTTATCACCGGCTTACCCTCGATATCGAGCTCCTTTAGAGTCTCGTATACGACCTTCATCTGCTCCTCATGCCTGGGGTTTGACCCATCCACCACATGGAGCAATATATCCGCATATCCCGCCTCCTCAAGCGTAGATCTGAACGCCTTTATAAGCGTATGCGGAAGCTTGTGAATAAATCCGACGGTATCCGTAAACAAAAGCTTCTGACCACTGTCCAAAGTAAGTGCTCTGGTGGTAGTATCAAGGGTTGCAAAAAGCTTATCCTCCGACAGAACACCTGCATTGGTAAGGCGGTTGATAAGGGTGGACTTCCCTGCATTTGTATATCCAACTATCGCGATCGTGGGAACACGTGCCTCAGTCCTTCCCGCTCGCATCACATCCCGGTTTTTAACCATATCCTTGAGCTTGTGATTCAGGTTCGATATCCTCTCACGGATCTGCCTTCTGTCCACCTCAAGCTTCGTCTCGCCCGGGCCTCTGGTCCCGATACCTCCTCCGAGTCTGGAGAGAACCTTACCCATTCCGATAAGGTGCGAGGATCTGTATCGCAGCTGGGCAAGCTCCACCTGAAGTTTGCCCTCACCGGTTCTCGCATGCTTTGCAAAAATATCAAGTATGAGGACCGTTCTGTCTATGACCTTCATCCCAAGTGCATCCGACAGATTTTTCATCTGCGCGGGCGTAAGTTCATCATCACAGATAAGGGTATCAGCCTCCGTGAACAAGGCCATATCCTTTACCTCGTCCATCTTTCCCTTGCCTATATACGTAGCAGGATGAAAGGCCTCTCTTGCCTGGATCAGTCTTCCTACGACCTCGGCATCCGCGGTATCTGCAAGCTCTTTCAGCTCATCTAAAGAAGCATCGACATCGTTTCCATCTCCGATGTCGACCGCTAAAAGTATTGCTTTTTCCTTTTGCTCTTTAGTATCAAAGGGAGCACCTACTTCACTCACAGGCGTCTGCCTCCTCGTCTGTCATTTTGGTAAGTTCCTTTTCTATGCGAAGAATATCCCCCGGCTTTGCCTCGGCACCGATCCTGATATAAAAGCTCTGGCCCGGGTGAGGACAACAATCGATATCCCTTCCTTCGTCATCCTTCATGGCCTCCACGGTGACAAGCTCATCTTTTCCGTCAGCGCGCATAAGCTCTACGGTATCTCCGACACTAAACTTATTTTTCTGATACAGATGATACATACCGTCTTCATTTACCTCATCTATCCGGCCGAGATATATCGCACCTTTTTCATATGTATTTGCATCATATATCTGGGACTCATGCGTGGTCGAACCATAAAAGAACCCCGTGGTAAACTGTCTGTAGGTGCATTTTTTAACTTCATTTTTATAGTGTTCCACATTGGCTTCGTATTTCTTTTCATCCTCAAAATAATCATCTATAGCCTGTCTGTATGCGCGGATCACAGATGCCACGTAAAGCGCGGTCTTCATGCGTCCTTCGATCTTGAAACTGTCTATACCGGAACGGATCAGGTCAGGTATGTGATCTATCATGCACAGATCCTTGGAATTAAAAATATAAGTCCCGCGCTCGTTCTCCTCTATAGGCAGATACTCGCCCGGTCTGGTCTCCTCTACTATGTGGTAACGCCATCTGCATGGATGTGTACATGCTCCCAGATTCGCATCTCTTCCCGTAAAATAATGACTGAGAAGACATCTTCCGCTGTGTGAGATACACATGGCTCCATGCACGAAAGTCTCTATCTCGAGACCTTCAGGAGTATCCTTACATATGCCCTCTATCTCTCTCAGAGATAACTCCCTGGCAGTCACGACACGCTTTGCACCCTGCTCATACCAGAACCTGCAGGTCATGGAATTGACATTGTTAGCCTGTGTGCTGACATGGATATCTATATCGGGACATACGCTTCGTGCGATCATAAAAACACCCGGGTCTGATATTATCAGAGCATCCGGTTTCACCGATCCTATCCACTCAAAGTAATCGCGCACTCCCGGCAGATCCCGGTCATGCGCGGTGATATTTGCTGTTACATAAACCTTTTTTCCAAGGTCATGGGCATACTCTATTCCTTCCATCATATCCTCGGCGGAAAAGTTTTTAGCCTTTGCTCTGAGACCATACTGTTCTCCTCCGATATACACGGCATCCGCGCCAAAAGTAAAAGCGGTACGTAACACCTCCAGAGATGATGCAGGAGATAGCAATTCGGGTTTTTTGTTCATGATATTCCTCTTTTTTTTACTTCTTTTGACATATTGCAACACCATCATCCACGGGAAGGATGAGCGTGTTTAACCCTTCGTGCCCGGTGATATCCTTCATGTATTCCCTGAGCCTGTCATGTATCGTTCGGTCACGCTGAGTGACTGCATATCTCGAACTCACAACCGCTCCGTTATGAAAGATATTATCCGTAATAAGTACCCCGCCCGGCTCCAAAAGTTCAAAAAGGATCGGCAGGTAAGTAGGATACTGCCCCTTCGCCGCATCCAGAAAAATAACCCCATACACTTTTTTATCTTCACGGAGTTTTTCTATAGCAAAAAGAGCATCCTCTTTTATAAGAGTGATCATACTATCCGGGTCATATTTTCGAAAATTATTCTCCGCCTCAGTATATCTCGACTCGATCTTTTCGATGGTCGTGATATGCGCGCCCTCTCTGAGATACTCTCTCATAAAAAGAGCCGAATACCCGATGGCCGTCCCTATCTCGAGTACATTTTCGGGAGCCAGACTCTGCAGATAATACCTGATGATATCACCCGTTTCACGCCCCATGACGGGGACGTTATTTATCCGGGCGTATTCTTCCAACTCTACCAGATGGTCAGGCAGAGGCTCTCTATATAACTCCAAAAAAATATCAACACTATTCATACTTTATTCTTGCAGCTGTATGCAGCTATTATACCTCTGTGATGATCGGAAGTATCATAGGATTTCTCTTCATCTTTTTCCAGAGGAAGTCCGCCAAAGCATCCTTTATCTCGGTTTTCATCTTGCTCCAGTCAGTCACACCTCTGTCAAACAATCTGTCAAGTGCGATGTTTACCACTTCTCTGCACTCCTCCATCAGATTCTCCGATTCACGGACATAAACAAATCCTCTCGAAACTATATCCGGTCCGGCGAGTACGATGTTTGAACCGCGCTCTAAAGTCAGAACGACTACGATAAGTCCGTTCTCCGACAGGTGCTGTCGATCCCTGAGGACGATGTTTCCGACGTCTCCGATCCCGAGACCATCGACCATGATCCCTGCAGACTGTACGTGTCCTACGACCTTAGCAGACTTTTCTCCGATCTCAAGCACATCTCCGGATCTCAGTATAACTACATTTTCCTTTTTCACGCCCATCTTTTTGGCAACCTCACCCTGACCGATGAGATGACGGTATTCTCCGTGAACGGGAATGGAGTATTTGGGCTTGACAAGAGAATAGATAAGCTTTATCTCTTCCTCGCAGGCATGTCCGGATACATGCGTATCCTGGATTATTACCTTGGCCCCCTTCATCGACAGCTCGTTTATCACCTTCGATACCGATTTTTCATTTCCGGGGATCGGGCGCGATGAGAATATAACTACATCTCCAGGCTTGATCGTTACCTTTTTATGGATACTTGCAGCAATCCTCGATAACGCTGCCATCGACTCACCCTGTGAACCTGTGGTTATGAGCACAAGCTGATCGTCAGTGTAGTTACCCATCTGTTCGAGCGAGATCATCATACCTTCGGGAATCTGTATGTATCCCAGCTCGATCGCGGTATTTACGATATTGATCATCGAACGGCCTTCTATAACGACCTTCCTTTTTTGCTTCTTTGCGGCATTGATTATCTGCTGAACCCTGTCAACATTTGAAGCAAAGGTAGCCACTATGATCCTGCTCTTTTCGTTATCCTCAAAAATAGAATCAAAGACCTTTCCGACTGTTTTTTCCGACTCGGTAAAGCCGGGCTTAAGTACATTTGTCGAGTCACACATGAGAGCCAAGACGCCCTTTTTGCCGAGCTCGCCGAATCTGGCAAGATCGATGGTGTCTCCGTAAACCGGAGTGTAGTCAACCTTAAAATCTCCCGTGTGCACAATGACACCGGCCGGAGTGTATATGGCAAGGGCAGCCGAATCCGCGATACTGTGATTCGTGCAGATAAACTCTATACGAAAATCGCCCAGATTTATATACTGCCCATAGGTCACTACCTTTCTCTTTACATTTCCAAGGAGATTGTGCTCCTTCAGTTTGTTCTCGATGATAGCCATGGTAAGTCTCGTCGCATAGATCGGTGCATTCAACTGCTGAAGCACGTACGGAAGAGACCCGATATGATCCTCGTGTCCGTGTGTGATGACAAAACCCTTAACCTTATCTCTGTTGTCGATAAGGTACGTGATGTCCGGTATCACGAGATCGACACCAAGCATATCATCTTCGGGGAACGCCAGTCCGCAGTCCACGATGATGATACTGCTCTCCGTCTCAAAGGCCGTTATATTCATCCCGATCTGTTCGAGGCCTCCGAGGGGAACGATGCGTATCGTCTCGTTCTCCATATTCTGTTTTTTCTTCAATTTTTAGTTTCACCTTCTTTTCTTTTGTTATTTATATTTATACGCTCTCGTATAAAAAATCATCATAAAAATATCACGACAGTGATATGTCCACATCCTCCAAAAGCTCTTCAAAAAGGCTTGAAAGTGCGTTTAAAGTCGTCTCATCCTCAACCGTTTCATATATCGCCTCGTTATCCTCAGTTACGATCTCACGTAAAATAAGAGCCTCGGCTTCTTCCTCATCTTCTGTAGAATCCGTGACCAAAAGATAAGTCTGTCCGCCAAGCTCTGTCTGTTCCAGAATATAAAAATCTACTTCCTGACCATCATCATCGGTCAGTGTGATCATACCTTCGTTCATCTTAACTCCATTCAAACAGACTCCAAATAAGCCTGTAATATGATAGACGCCGCCAGCTTGTCGACGTATGCTTTCTGATCTTCTTTTTTTACTTTTCCCTCGGTAAGGACTCTTTCGGCAGACACTGTCGTCATCCTTTCATCCCAAAGTTCTACGCTAAGGCCCACCTTGGCGCGAAGCTCATCGGCGAACTCCTCGCTTTTGATCGCTCTGTCGCCTTTCTCTCCGTTCATGTGAAGAGGCAGCCCCACAACTATCTTCTCAACCTGATACTCCTCTATGAGCTCTCTAAGGCGCGCATAGGTCGTGCGAAGCTTGTTCTCGCCTTTTCTCGTGATAGTCTCTATCGGCTGTGCGGTAAGTCCCATACTGTCGCTGATCGCAACACCAACCGTGGACTTCCCGTAATCCAGACCCATCACTCGCATCAGTTCTTCCCTTCGAGGTTAAAACGGATGTAGTCCTCAAGGAAAACCTCGATGATCTCATCGCGCTCGGCACGCATGATAAGACTTCTCGCTCCCTTGTGACTTGTTATATAAGTCGGATCACCGCTCATCAGATAACCCACTATCTGATTGACCGGATTATATCCCTTCTCAGTCAGCGCCGTATACACCGCAGCGATGATATCCCTGACATCGTAATCGGCGTCATAGTCAACATTGAAAAACTGTGTATTGTTTATCTCGTTCATATCCAAACCTCATTCATATAACTGTAAAGATAGAAATATTTTATACTATTTGGGCGTTTTTATCAAGAGTATTTTTAAAAAATGACAAGATCTTCGAGCCCTTCATATACTTTACCCGGCACGATCCCCTCTTTTTCCGCCGTTTTGGCACTCACTCCATATCGTACATAACGCTCATTAAAGCCGCACAGATACTCTAAACCGTCTTTCGTCTCATATTCCTCAAAAAGCACCGATTTGCTTACCTTTTTCTGGCTCTCAATATAGCTCAAACGCCACTCTTTTGCCTGCTCTATCAGTATTTCACTTCGTTTTTTCTTTATGGACGGGTCAATCTGATCCGGCATCTTTGCCGCCACCGTCCCGTCTCTCATCGAATACTGAAAAACGTGCAGATCCGCAAATCCGACTTTTTCCAGGAACTTCATCGTCCTTTCAAACTCCTCATCCGTCTCGCCCGGAAAACCGACGATCACATCCGTAGTTATGGCCGGCTGCTCGTAGAACTTCCTGATAAGCATGACCTTTTCCATATACTCGGAAGTGGAATAATGCCTGTTCATCCTTTTTAACGTATCATCACATCCACTCTGAAGAGAAAGATGGAAATGCGGACAGAGTTTTTCGCAATCTCTGATATCCTCAAGCCACTCCCCGGTGATGATGCGTGGTTCCAATGATCCCAGTCTGATACGGCTTAATCCTTCGATCGCATTTACCCTTTTTATAAGGTCGGCAAGAGGCTTCCCTTTTTCGTGAACAAAACCGTTCGCACCCTTTTCACTGACTCCGTAAGATGATAGATGGATCCCGTTGATGACAACCTCTTTATACCCCAGGCTCACCTTTTCCTTCACTTCTTCCACCACTTCATCTGCCGGTGTGCTTTTTAACTCACCTCTGCCTCTGACATATGGTATAAGACAATATGAACAAAACTGATTGCAGCCATCCTGAACCTTTAAAAATGCTCTGGTGCGCTGCTTGTGAAGATCGGCTCCAACCTCAGTCTCCTCAATGCAGCCCGAGGCACAGTCTCTCTCCTTATCCGTTAAACCTTTTGTCACCTCCGATGAAGGAAGAGTTTTGCCCTGCTTTTCAAGCTCTTCGATAACTCTTTTTGTTATCAATGATTTTTCTTTGTTTCCCAGAGCCAGATCTATAGTCTCGTCCTTATCAATGTCCCGGTCGCTGTCCACATAACAGCCGACTGCAACGATAAGCGCATCCGGTGCATTTTTCTTTGCACGGTGTAGCATCTGACGGCTCTTCCTGTCGGCGATATTTGTAACGGTACAAGTGTTGATCACGTAGACATCGGCTTTTTTATCAAAGTCGACGATGGTAAAGCCCTCTTCCTTAAAGGCCTTTATCATCTGCTCAGTCTCGTAAAAGTTCACCTTGCAACCCAAGGTCAGAAACGCAATCTGCATCTTTTTCTCCGTTTTTTCGTTTTACCCCTTGACTTTTCGTTCGGTTTTTACTATCATTAAACAGTATTAATGAAAGCAAACCTACAAGGAGGGATTATACATGAAGACAGTTAATGTATCACTGAATTCGATTGATAAGGTTAAGGACTTCGTCAATGAGGTTGCTAAGTACAACGCTGAGTTCGACCTCGTTTCCGGTCGTTATGTTATCGATGCGAAGTCGATCATGGGTATCTTCAGCCTGGATCTTTCTAAGCCGATCGAGCTTAATATCCACAGCGAAGACGGCAATCTCGATGAGATAGTTGAAAAGCTCAAGCCTTTCATCGTGGATTGATCTTCAATACTTCGACAGTATCTAATGCCTCTGCCACAAGCGGGGGCATTATTTTTGTGAGTGCTTTTTCACTTTCTTCTATCTGCTCTATTTTGGGTTTTGTTACAGGATGCTTGGCAACAAATATCGTACAGCAGTCCTCATAAGGCTGAATGGATGTTTCGTAAGCGCCTATCTTCTGTGACTCCTCTACTATCTCCTGTTTGTCCATGGCGATGAGCGGTCTGAACACCGGCATCCCGCAGACGGCATCAGTTGCCGCGAGACTCTGTAATGTCTGACTGGCAACCTGAGCTATACTCTCACCGGTGACCAAAGCCAGACAATCCCTTTTTCTCGCTATGGTCTCAGCTATCTGCATCATATATCTGCGCATGATGATAGTCAGCTCATCATGCGGACAGTTTTCATATATCGCCATCTGAATATCGGTGAAGTTTACCACATGAAGTGTGATAGGTCCGGTGTACTCGCTGATTATACGGGCGAGATCAACCACCTTCTGTTTTGCACGCTCCGATGTATACGGCGGCGCGTGGAAATACGTTGCGTCTATGTTTACTCCGCGCTTTGCTATGCGATATCCTGCAACAGGCGAATCGATGCCTCCCGACAGAAGGAGCATAGCTTTTCCTGCAGTTCCCACAGGCATACCGCCGACTCCGGGGTATCCCGAGATATAAACATACGCCGCACGTCTGATCTCGATAAACACCTTATATTCAGGATTATGCAGATCGACCTTTGCCGTATCGATGTGATTGATGATATAGTCACCTGCTTCTATCGCTATCTCAGGGCTCTCCATCGGATAGGATTTGTCACTTCTTTTTGCAAATGCCTTGAATGTAAACGGTGTATCACCCAGTCTCGTTTTGATATGCTCTACCAAAGCCTCACATATATGGCCAAAGTCTCTGTCGACAATCTCCGAAACCGGACATACCTGAGACACGCCGAACACGTGAGTAAGCGCGGTGATGGCCTCCTCCTCGTCATGCTCCGACAGAGCCTCTACGAGGATCCTTCCCTGCTCTTTTTGCACGCGAAACTTACCGTCCACACGATCCAAACGCTCGATCACACGGTGTACCAGAGCGTCCTCAAATTTATACCTGTTCTTGCCCTTGATGCCGATCTCGGCGTATTTTACTAAGTATGTTGATGCCATAATATCTAACTCCTTTATACTCTGCCGCTCCCGGACAGCGACTATGTGCTAAGCGTCTCATCACCTCTTTGTAAACCGCCGAAGCGTCGGCAGCAAGGTCTGCAAACCGGCAATGGTGTAGTCTATCTCCTCGCGGGTGGTAAATCGTGAGAGACTGAAGCGTATGGTCGAATCAAGCAACGATTTGTCGACACCGATCGCACTTAACGTGTCACTTAAGCCCGGATGGTTCGAGGAGCACGCCGATCCCGACGAGACATAAACGCCCTTTTCCTCAAGTGCATGCAGCAATACCTCCGACTTGATCCCTTCGATACCGGCACTGATGATATACGGGCTGAACTCCGTTTTCGACTTACCCTCCGGTCTGGCGTTTATGACCACACCTTCGATCTTTTTCAGATCACGAATGAAATCTTCACTAAGCTCAGAAACGTTTTTATATTTATACTGATAATCATCATAGGCAAGCTGCGCAGCCATACCGAGTCCTGCTATACCGGGAACGTTTTCGGTTCCCGAACGACGATTCTTTTGCTGATGTCCACCATGAATATACGGGTGAAGTTTCGTGTTTGCCTCAGCGATATAAAGAAATCCCGTGCCCTTCGGTCCATGAAACTTGTGACCGCTCACGCTCATTAAGTCGACTCCGAGTTTTTTCGGATGCAGTTCCAGCTTTCCGTATGCCTGGATAGCATCCGTATGAAAAATGATCTCTGGGTTATATGATTTAACTGTTTTTACCAGAGTATGCAGATCCTGCACTACTCCGATCTCATTGTTTACCATCATAACAGAGACTAAAATGGTGTCATCTCTGAGCGCATCCTTCAGAGTTTCAGGTGATACTTTTCCGTCACTCTCAACCGGTAAAAATGTCACTTCGAAACCCATCTGCTCCAGATAGATAAGAGGCTCAGCCACAGACGCATGCTCAAAGGCCGTGGTTATGATATGCTTGCCTCTTCTTTTGTTGGCAAGTGCAGAACCGATGAGCGCTTGGTTATTGCTCTCCGTTCCACCTGACGTAAACACTATGGTCGACGGATCGACCTTCAGTGTGCGTGATATATCATCCAAAGCCCCACGGATATACTGCTCAGCAGCAATGCCCTTTGTATGTAACGATGACGGATTTCCATAATCCTCCGTCATCACCTTTGTGACCAGCTCAGCCACCTCCGGCAGCACTCTGGTCGTTGCCGCATTGTCTAAATATGCTTCCATTTGTTTCTCAAACTCCAAAAACTATTCTTTTCTGTTTTTCTGATTTATAACCTTATCTGCTTCATACACTCGCGCCCGCCGCCTCTATAGTCAGCATCAGGTGTGCAAGAACTGCGATAGCCGCAGTCTCAGTGCGTAGTATCCTGTGACCGAGCGATATCTCCTCGCCACCGTTTTTCTTTACGAGTTCAACCTCACTTCTTTCAAATCCACCCTCGGATCCGATAAACACTGCTATACTCTTTTCCGATGATCCCGCTCCGTCATGCTTATCAGGACCCTCTGGTTTTCCGCATATGCTTTCGCGCAACCGGTCTGTCAGCGAGTAGTCATCACACAGCTCATAAGGTATCAGTACATGTTCGCAGGCTGACGCCCTTTTTACAGCGTCCTTAAAATCCATCACAGGCAGAACCTCCGGGACTATCCCCCTGCCGCTCTGCTTGGCTGCTTCCTCGGATATCTTTTGCCAGCGGGCCTGCTTTTTGGCCGCCTTGGCGTCATCGAGCTTTACCACACATCTGGCAGTGCGCACAGGGATCACCTCATATACACCGAGCTCCACTGCCTTTTGGATCACGAGTTCTAACTTGTCTCCCTTCGGGAGAGCCTGATAGAGGCTTATCTTTACGGGGAGCTCCGAGGCATCCGCCTCCTCCTCGAGTATTGAAAGTGTGATCTCGTCATCTGCTATCGTGGATATCTCGCAGTGATAGTCGGTACCACGACCACAAGTTGCGGTGATATGATCCCCCTCCTTCATCCGAAGGACATCTCGCATATGCTTGACATCATCACCGTAAACGGCGATCTGCCCGTCTCCGACCTGCTCCGGCGGCACAAATACTCGTCTCATGTTAATCCTCCGTCTACTTCGCAGACACCTGACCTGAAGGGGAAGGCTATACAATACGTGAGGGCACGTCATCACGCGCCCTCACATCTAGGTTTCAAAAACTTTCCTCCCGATCTACAGTTACCATGCGTAATACGGGATACACTCGGAAAATACCCGAGTCTCACGGACTAGAACAGCTCGTTAAAGTTGCTGCCTGCCGCATTGAGCTGACGAGCTATCTCCTTTGGATCAACCTCGTCATCCTTCCAGCTCTGAATAGTCTTCTCGGCATCTGTCGAGATAGCATCTGATACAGACTTTTTCACCGTATCCTTATCCTGCTTGTCATATACACTATGCAAAGCTCTTTTGTAAGTTCCGCTCTGGATCATCTTCAGGTCATTGAGTCCGGTCATCCAGCCGTTCGAAGAGTTCTTCAAAGCGTTGTTTGAAGATCCGAACAAAGCAGCTGTCGGATTAAACGTATTCAGTGAGCTGATGTCCATTCCATGTCCCATAGCTATCACTCCTTTGATATTGTACTTAGGTCATCCATGACCTGCCTACAGTTCCACCCTAACTATACCACATACTCTCGTATTATGCAAGCAAAAATCTCATTTTTCACACTACCCTATCATAAAATACAATTGAAGTAGCGTTGTTTTCTTTAGTTTATTTATTGATCTTTACAACCTTTGCTTCGCTCCACTCGGAGTAACTCTTTGTTCCGTTTCCGATCACATATGCACGGGCGCGTACATAGTAGGTACTACCCTTCTTCAGACCGGTAACAACCCATGTTCCGTTTGTTTTCTTTGATGAGATACTCTTTACTGGCTTACCCTCAAAGGAGTCGTTTTCATAAACCTTGATTTCCACACCTGTTGACGCGTCGCTCTTGATCTTCACGCTCATCTTTTTGCCCTTGAGAGCCTTTACCTTCTGCATCGGAACCACGATTCCTGATGTCTGCGAAGGAGTCTGATCCTGCGCCTGTGAAGGAGTCTTATCTGTGTCGTCTGCTGTCTGACCTGATTTACCCGGATTCGGTGTAGGAGCCGGTGCAGGATTTGTCTGATTATCATC
>CAMVOY010000044.1 GCA_947169235.1 uncultured Lachnospiraceae bacterium
AGTGCCTAATTGAGTGCATGAGATTTGCTGGAGCCTCCGACCCTCCTTTCTACGTGCTTTTTGGAGAGTGAGAACAGTTCAAATCTCTCCTTCTCCGTAAAACAAAAGAAGGTCCATTGGGCCTTCTTTTGTTTTACAGAAAAGACAGGTTTGCCACGAGCGCGCCGCCCGGGAAAGAACGCGAAGCGTTCTTTCGAAAACTCGACGCAGTCGAGTTTTTTGCGAGACGTTCAAATCTCTCGTTCGTTTCTTGTCTTCGGCGTTGTCTTATCCTTCACAAGCGCTTTCAATCTGGCGTCAGAAGTATAGATGCCTTCAATCTTGTTGGACGCTTCAGTACTCTGGATCTTGGCAATCTCGACGAGCTGTGTCAGCGTGTCTGCTTTCGCCTCTATAAAATGCGACTGCTTATACTCACTCCACTCCCCGAATCGGTGAGTTTTTCAGGGCGCCACGTGTTATACTCTTTCTAATATTACGTATGTACTGGAGGTATTGTAACGCTTTTGTAACGCTTGTTGTGATATGATGAGGTCACAGATTGTATAACTCTGGCTATCAAGATTTATTACATAGAAATGGAGGTAAAACTATGGAGGCTATTTTTAAGAGAGTATTATCGGTGGCAATTATCATGGCGGTGACCATAGTGACCACCTGCAGCGGTGTCCGCATACAGGGGGTGTCCTCGCAGACCAGGGTCGCCAGGGCGGCTGAAAGTCAAGGGAAGTACATACAAAGTGTAAGGATCAGCTATGCCTCGACCAGGGATGAGGCACAGAAGGAGTTCGGTTCGGAATACACTGTCCTTGACTATGATTTCAACAACGGGATGAGCTCCCACTCCTGGATCGGGTATACAACGACGGATAATCCGGAGGATGCCATCCATGATATAAAGATCGAGGAGATGAGCGGCAAGCACTCTACATCCGATTACGAGGAACTTTTGAAAAATCAAAGAGAAGCTGTAAATAATCAGATAGATACTCTGATTCCGGTGATCGCCGAGTTTTCAAAAAATGTTGAGAGTGAACAGCTTCCGGCAGCTGTCGAGGTAAAGAATGCTCTTAACTACTATATCGAGGATGATACCGGATTGAAATTCGGTGACTTTTTTGTAGAAATGGGAAAGACACTGCGAACGGATGCATCAAACGCCGATGTCAGAAAGAAGTTGGAGGTTGTATTTGTCGAGGGAAACAATACCGTTATACAGTTAGCCGAAAGACTCCTCACACAGGGACTCGGGTCAAAAGTAGGGAAAAAAGGATCGTGGCTTACCAGGATGAGTGAGATCGGTCCTGAAGGTCTGTACGATATCTATAAGCAGGCGTATCCGGCCCTTCGGACAGAGGCTGCCATAAAGAAGCAGCTGGCGAAGGACTACGGTGTGGACGCGGAAAGCATCAGACAAGATCTCAGTACGGTTCAGGATATTTTTAAAGAGGCGCAGGCCTCCGATATCGGAAAAGCCATGGAAAGCGGAGACAGTAGTTCTACCGAGCAGATTATGGCGGAAACATCCGAGCAGAAGCTTGGTGATGAGCCGACGGATGATTCCACCATTGATGAGATGTTTGATTCATTAGTTGATACAACAGAAGTTACCGCGGATACGATTGACGCAGTGAGTGACTACTCGACAGAAGCTTTGGTTCTGACACTGAAGGATACTCCGTATGGTGAGCAGACCATGTATGACTTCTTTATGAAGGGCGATATGCAGGCAAGTGATCTGTATGTCATGGCTTACGTCCTTACGGATGCTCAGAAAAATATTATGTCCGAAATCGGTTTGTACAATCTGTTTGAGGGTATCCTGGCAGAGTATGTAGGACAGGCTGAAGATGTCGAACCTATATCAGAAAGCCTTGAAGAAGGTATGTACTCTGTATATGAGGGTGTGGACCGTGATGTATTCAAGGGCGATACCGCTATCACCGAGGATACGCTGAAGCGTATGGCAACCAGTGATTCCTCATTTCTTGGGAGTATCACCGGAGATGATCCCATCGTGAGCGGCTTGCTGGCAATGTTCAGTATTGCTATCGGCGGTTTGATGATAGGAGGATTTATCCATGAGATGGGATTAACTACAACAAATAAGACCGTAGTGACCGTACTTGAAACGAAATTTGTAAAAAATCCGATGGTTGAGCAGCTTGGTAAAGAGATCGAGGTCATGACGGAACATCGAACTGCCGTACAGTTAAAATATATCGAGGAAATGAAATGGATCGAAGGCTTTAAGGCGGAAATAACCGGTTTCCATCCGGTCCAGCTTGAAACTCAGTTGGAAGATGCATTAGGAGCTATAGCTAAAAACACAAAGGATGTTTCAGACCGTACGGTAAGAATAAGAAAAGTATTAAATATGGACAATGCCACACGGCGAAATGTTTTGAACTTTGAAAAGGGAAAATTGTCAAGGATGATTGATGAGCAGTATGTTAAGGTAAGTAAAACGGCTAACGTGACCCAGAAGGTTAAGCTCGTGCGTTGGGGGCCGCGTATCGTATATTTAGTTGGAGCGGTAGCAGCGTTGGGTTTTGCCGCTTATGAGATATACTGTATAGCGAAGCCGAAAAAGGGTGTGGAGTTTACAGAGATACCGGCGAAAATGATATCCAGAACCTATCCCGAAGGCGAGACGGAAGTCAATGAGATGACCTATACGGTTGCTACGACCATGGACGGGAAGAAGGCGGATCTCCACAACTGGAAGGGGCAGCAGTGGCAGGCCATATATGTAACATATGATATCAATGCCGGCGACCCGGTGCTGGCAAACACCTTTACAAATACATTCGGGAGTACATCAAACCCTGATGATGTGCCGGTTTCGGAGTTTTGTTATAGCGGTGCATGCGATCTGGGGAAGAAGGCCGTGACGGGAACGGGGACTGACTCCGTGTATCTGTATTTCAGAACGGGAGAAGATGCGGCAGAGGAGGAAGAAGCTTCAGCGGAGATCACGGAAAGTACGGAGGCATCGGTATTTGGAGGCTCATCGCTTATCTGGATCATAGTTCTGATCGTGGTCGTGCTCGGCGCAGGTACAGGTGTGATAGTGTATACGAGGAAAAAACGAAAGAGAGATTCTTAAAGCGCCTCACATAAAGTATCACAGGAAGACGAAAAAAGTTCTATCAGAACACAAAACCAGCGAAAAGCCTTGCAGATGCAAGGCTTTTCGCTGTATTCGAGTTTTTTGCGAGACGCCTGAATTGTACCTGAATTGTACCATGCGTGAAACTGCGTATTTGCCAATTATTACCTATAACTAAAACTGCGTATATGCCAAAGATTGTCGAAGAATTATCTTGCGTATTGTTGAGTATCGTGATATAATACAAGATGATCGGAGGTGAAAGAGATGCTTTTAAAAAGAAAAATCTATGATAGATTATTGGAGTGGAAAAGCTTAAACGGAAGGGAAGCATTGCTTATCGAGGGCGCCAGACGAGTCGGTAAATCGACAATCGTTCAGGAGTTTGCAAAAAATGAATATGATAGTTTTTTGTTGATTGATTTTGCTAGAACGTCAAAGGATGTTAAAGACTTCTTTGTCAAATTTAATAATGATCTGGACACATTATTTATGATGCTTCAAAACACATATGGTGTTACTTTGATAGAAAGAAAGAGTTTGATAGTATTTGATGAGATTCAAAAATACCCTGTTGCAAGAGAAATGCTGAAATATCTGGTTGCTGATGGGAGATATGATTATCTTGAAACCGGTTCATTGATATCGATAAAAGAAAATGTGAAGGACATTGTTATCCCATCAGAGGAACGAATTATCAAGATGTATCCGATGGATTTTGAGGAGTTTCTTCTCGCGATGGGGGAAGAGCCACTTATCTCGTATATAAAAAAATGCTTCGAAGGATGCATTCCGCTTGAGCGTAGTTTGCATGATAAATCGATGCAACTTTTCAGAGAGTATATGCTTGTTGGAGGTATGCCACAAGTTGTTCTGACATATCTGGAATCTCATAAAAACTTTATGGAGGCAGATAGCGTCAAGAGAAGTATTCTGTCACTGTATAGGGAAGATATTATGAAAATCACATCAAAAAACAAAGCAAGAGTGATTGCGATATTTGATATTCTTCCGGCTCTTTTATCAAAACATGAAAAACGAGTTGTTTTTAGAGAAGTGCAGAACGGAAGTTTTGCAGAACAGTATTCGGATACATTTTTCTGGCTGACTGATAGTATGATAGTAAATGAATGCAGGAAAACGGATAATCCCGGTATAGCTCCTGCTTTGAGTGCATCTGAGACATATTTAAAGTGCTACATGTGCGATACGGGACTTTTGCTAAGTCATGCTTTTAACGAGAATGAGCTTCTTGAAAATGAGGTCTATAGGCAGATATTGGCTGATAAGCTGTCGCTAAACGAAGGTATGTTGTATGAAAATACTATTTCTCAAATGCTGACAGCAAGTGGACATAAGTTGTTTTTTTACACGCGATACAGTGAAGAAAAACATAGGAATGATATAGAGATTGATTTTCTGTTATCCAATAACAGTAAAACAAAGTATAGATCATTTCCTATCGAAGTGAAATCCGGAAAAAGATATACAACCAAATCATTGTTGAGATTTAGGGATACATTTGGAGATCGTATGGGTGGAGCTTATATCATTCATCCCAAGAATCTGATCGTTAAGGATGATATTATTTGTATTCCACCATATATGACAATTTGTTTATAGTTATGCCTATAACTCTGTCTGTTTTTCTATCATTTGATCATAGGTCACACCGTACTTAATGGCGATATCGCTTGCAAAAGAAAGCCCCTCCGGCGGAGCGAGCTCAACTTTGAATGACCGCTTGCTACCGTCTGTTCTCATGACCATCGAGACTGCGCCATGTCCGTCGGTTTCAGTGTTCAGCTCGTCGATGTCCTGACCGAGCTTATGCATATGTGTGTTGTAGATCATCCGGACATGCTTTGTGAGCATGGCTCGGATGGAGTCTCTGGCGATATAATATCCCTCTTCAAATGAAGTGGTAGAGAAGGTCTCGTTGAGCAGGATCAGACTGTGAGCGGTCGCTTCATCGTATATTTTCCGAAAGCGTATACACTCCTCTCCCAGGCGTCCGAGGTCAGTCGTTTTGTCTTCGTCTGCCGGAAAGTGTGTGTAGATCGCATCGACAGGAACGAAGCTGAAGTGCTCGGCAGGAACGGGTATGCCTCCCTGCGCCAGTAAAAACAACAGTCCCACGGCCTGAGTAAGCGTAGTCTTTCCGCCCCGGTTGGCTCCGGTAAGTATATATATTCTATTTGATCCATCGAATCGTATATCGTTTTCCACCATATCATTCGGATCCACGGACAAGGCGAGACGGATATTGTAAAAGCCTTTCGCTTCGGTGACGTCCGCGGAAACCTCCGGAGTACAGAAAGTGTAACCGGAGGATCTGTGTTTCTCTACAAACTCCACAGCACGGATATAGTAGATGAACTCGGGGATAAGGCCGGAGATATTCACGACCGCTACGTCGGCATAGTTGGTCAGTACGGTGCGAAGATCCCTTGACAGCTTCGACATCATCCGGTTCATCTCAGCCTCAAGATAATATGAGGTATTTTTTCCGCGATCATCCATCGCACCGGTGACGATCGTGGACCTGGTCCTGCTGTCAACAAAAGGTGTTCTCTGTAGATGAAAAAAGCCGGCACCCTTTTTCAGGGATTGAAAAAAGCGGTCGTTTCCGCTTTTATTAGAAGGATAAAAATGCATATCCCCATTCCACTCTGTATCATCCTGTAGCCTGTCCCCGCCCGATATGGCGTCGGAGAAGCCGGAGAGGAGACCGGACTTTTTAAACGGTTTACTGTTGACCGAGATCAGACCGAGACCGGTTGCCTCGAGCCTGTTGTTTACGTTGACACCGACTGTGATACTTTGGATCTCGGACGCTTTTACGGTAAGCGCAGAGATGTCTTCTTTCATTCTGGAAAACCCGGCTTCGTTATACAGTTTGTCCACATACTCAAGAAGTCCGGTAAGACCTTCGGAATGCAGGTCGGCCTCGGACAGGCATTCGCGGATCTGCTCGACACAACGGATATAGTCCTTTAGTTCATCAAGTCGTTGGTACAGATGCCAGAGAGTGACCTCATCATCAAAGTTACTGTGCGTCGAACCGAACTCCCGGATGTGCTCCAGCTCATCAAAGACTTCCATGATCTTTTTCCGAAATCCGATGTTGTTCATGATGTCACAAAAAACATCCTTGCGGTAATCTGCCACACGAGCCTCATCGCTCATATGCGACAGGACTTCCTTTATCAGAGCCTGTTCATCGGCTTTCCCGGTGATTTCGGGAAGCAGAGAATCCATCCCCAGATCGTGACATGTGGTATCGGAAAGCTGCTTGTAGGAAATCTCATCATAATACGGAAAAAGAATGCTGTATGGTTTTATATTCATCGTGCCTCCTATTATAATTATTATATCTGAAACACCTTTTCAACCTTTCATAAGTGTAGCATGTATACCGAAAAATGTAAAGAATAACCGGCTGTGAACAGAAAAAAAGTCCAAAAAATCAGAGGGTGGGTGAAAAGTACTTGACATACCCATGCGGTTTGATTAGAATTCCATTTGTAGTTATAAAAAATGTGCAGCATTTAATATTAAACACTGATAAAATAATAAACGAGGTAACATGATGATTTACAACAACATTCTGGAAGCAATAGGACATACACCGGTGATACGTTTATCCAAAATGACGGACAAAGATATGGCAGAAATACTTGTAAAATACGAGGGTGTAAATATCGGTGGTTCCATCAAAACGAGAACGGCGTTCAACATGATCGAGGAGGCCGAGAAGGCCGGTATTATCTCCCCGGACAGAACGACCATAGTTGAGCCTACCAGTGGAAACCAGGGTGTGGGTCTCGCGCTCGTCGGTGCAGTGAAAGGTTACAGAACCATCATTATCATGCCTGACTCGGTAAGCGAGGAAAGAGCAAAGCTTGTTCGTCATTACGGTGCAAAAGTAAAACTGATCCACGACTCCGGTGACATCGGCAAAGCGATAGAAGAGTGCCTGCAACTGGCGCTCAAAATGCGGGATGAGGATCCGAACGTATATGTACCTCAGCAGTTTGACAATCCGAATAATACACTTGCACATAAAAAAGGAACCGTCAGTGAGCTTTTGGAGCAGGTTACCGGACCGATACACGGTTTTTGTTCGGGGATAGGAACCGGAGGAACTCTGACCGGAGTAGGTGAAGGTCTCAAGGATTCATATCCTGATATCGAGATTTGGGCAGTAGAACCTGAAAAGGCAGCTATCCTTGCAGGAGGGACCATAGGCACTCATATGCAGATGGGAATAGGCGACGGTATAATTCCCGGGATATTGAATCGTGAGATATATGATGATATTTGTGTTATAACTGATGAAGAAGCAATTCATACTGCAAAACGTCTTGCGACCGAGGAGGGAATCCTGTGTGGGATATCGTCGGGAACAAACGTTGCAGCCGCACTCAAGCTTGCAAAGAAGCTTGGACCCGGAAAAACAGTAGTTACATTGCTTCCTGATACGGGTGAGAGGTATTTTTCCACACCGTTGTTTTCCGAATAGACTGATCTACCCCAGCGCCACATCCAGCGCCATCATAAGGGTGAAACCCACAGCGAACATCACAACGCCGATATTTGAATGCTCTCCGGCGGACATCTCGGGGATCAGTTCCTCTACGACCACATACATCATGGCACCTGCGGCGAAGCTTAAAAGATAAGGCATTGCAGGTACGATGAAGCTTGCTGCTACGATAGTGAGGATAGCCCCGATCGGCTCGACAGCACCCGAGAGGACACCGTCAAGGAAAGCTTTTCCCTTGCTTGTTCCCTCTGCATGAAGAGGCATAGAGATGATAGCCCCCTCAGGGAAGTTCTGGATGGCGATACCCAGAGCGAGCGCCAGCGCGCCACCGGCTGAGATAGATCCGTTTCCGGAGATCAACCCGGCATAGACCACGCCGACCGCCATACCCTCGGGAAGATTGTGGAGCGTCACAGCCAGGACCATCATCGTAGTCTTTTTCAGAGTGGCTTTTGGCCCCTCCGCTTTCTCGCTGTTCATATGGAGGTGGGGGATCACGGTATCTAATAAAAGCAGAAAAAGAATCCCGAACCAGAATCCTGCAACTGCCGGTGCCCATGACCATTTTCCCATCTCAGACGACTGCTCCATAGCAGGGATGATGAGGCTCCAGATGGATGCCGCCACCATTACACCTGCAGCGAATCCCGTGAGGGCACGCTGCAATCTTTCTCCCAGTTTCTTTCGCATGAAAAATACACAGGCAGAGCCTGCGGCAGTACCGATAAACGGTATCGACAATCCGAAAAAAACTTCAGTGCCCATGGCGCTATCCCCTTTTCGTAACAGTAAAAGTGAGAGTATTGTTAGGTAGAACTGTAACTGGTTAGTTATCACTAACCATGAGTATCATAACATACTCCGATCTCTGTGTCAACAAGTTTTTTTAAAACAAAAAAACCTTGCGTTTGTGCGTGTTTTACGCTATAATTGGTATGTTATTTGTGTTTTTATAATTAAGGGGTGAGATTAGGAGGTCTCTCAGATCGAAATGGATGAACAGGATTTAAAAGGAAAGCTTGCAGCTATCAGGGCTTCTGAGCTGGTGGATTCCATGAACTCCGCCAAGGAGGCTGCAGTTGAGGCACGCACATCGCCGACAGAGCCAAAGCCCGCTGTAGAACCGACACCGGCTGTGACACCGAGGTCTGCAGTGGAACCGACACCGGCTGTGACACCGAGGCCCGCAGTAGAACCGACACCGGTCTTAGAACCTGAACCGCCGGTGGAAGAAAGCAACGACAATAAGCCAAAAAAGAAAAAGAAAAAAAGATGGAAGGTCATCGCCATCATTTTTGGACTGCTTGCAGCGATGTACCTTACGTTTGTTTTTGCGCCGATACCATTTGTACGTAAATGGAGAAACATCTATATAGAGACTGCCATGAGCACCAATTCACATCAGTGGCTGGCGACTTGGTTTATACCGGGCTGGATCATTGATGAGGTCATGGAAACAAGGCGTGAAGCGTGGAAGGTTCAGCAGACGCTGGAGAGTAACTGGGGTGATGAGCCTGATGTAGCGGATCCGATTGCAACGCCTGTAGTTTCGCAGGCTCCGGTCGTGGATCCGGTGGATGAGTTCCTCGATGAGTATTGGGAATTAAACACAAAAAGCTTCAGAAAATATCTCCAAAACAACAGTATAGATACCAAAGAGGAGATCGATGGATTAGTCATCAAGGATCTCGAGGGAGAGCTCGGACTGAAGTCAAAAAAGGGAGATCAGGTCCTGGCAGTAAATATCCCTAACAGTCTGGTGCTTTTGGGAGTAAGCGGTGACGATTATGTAGGTAAGCTTGCGGTAGTAAAGGATCCGTCTCTGGTATGCCTCAGCAAATCAAACCACTTGGGTTCCAGAGGAGAGATAATCGACGAACACGCAAAGAATAATGATGCTATTCTCGCTGTCAATGCGAGCGGATTCAAGGACGTCGGAGGCCACGGAAGCGGTGGACATGTTATGGGGTCGCTGCTCATCGACGGGGTTGAGTACGGCGAACCGAATAACAGCAGATTTAAGTTTTTTGGCATGAAGAAAAATAACAAGATGTACATCAGTGATTCGTCAAAGATAAATGTAAAGAGTTATCGTTGGGGAGTGGAACAGTATCCCGGTATAATTGTAGACGGGGAATGTATCGTAAAGGGTACTTATGGACTTGGTATCCAGCCCAGAACCGCGATAGGACAGGCGAAGGACGGAACCTTTATGATGCTTGTCGTGGACGGAAGACAGATAGGTTACAGCCTTGGATGTACGATGGAAGAATGTGCAAATCAGCTTCTGAAATACAAAGCATATCAGGCTGCGAACATGGACGGAGGAAGTTCGTCGATCATGTGGTTCGATGGCGAACAGATCACCAGCTCATCCAGTCCGTCAGGCTTTGGAAGATATCTTCCGGATGCGCTCTATATTAAAAAGAAATAATAAAAAAGCCTTGCGAGTGATGATCGCAAGGCTTTTTTTGCCTGATCATGAATCAAAGAACTGTTTACCCTCATCCGTTACAAGTCGTTCTGATTTGGGGTATTCAAAGATCTTATCATTATCCTTGTTTTTCAAAAGATAATCTGCAAACTTGGCTGCATGCCACTTGGCGATCTCCAGATTATGCATGCGGTAGTTGCCGCAGTTTACCGCCTCGGCACCCGGTACCTCAGTGGAATCCTTGACAGAGTCAAAGGCTTTATAGAGCAGCTCGTGGATCTCACGCGGTGCGCGGTTGCCTTTGAGGATGAGATAGAATCCGGTCAAACAGCCCATCGGTCCCCAGTAGATGACCTCGTCCTTCCATTCATCATTGTTGCGAAGGTAGGTGGCGATGATATGCTCGAGAGAGTGCATAGCGGCGACATCCACTGCCGGTTCAACGTTCGGCTTTGTCACTCTGACATCATAGGTCGTTATCCTGTTTTCTCCGACTACATCAACACGGCTTGTAAATATTCCCGGTACGATCTTTGTGTGATCTACGGAAAAGCTTGGTATCAAATCCATATCTATAGCTCCTTTCATCGTTGAAAATCATGTTGCCAACGAATAAATATTAACAAAAAAACCTTGCAGATGCAAGTTATTTTTCATATAATGATTGTATATGGTGGATCAGGATATGAAATGATCAAAGATAAAAACTGAGGTGGAAAAATCTTAATAAAGGAAGGTGGACGAGAGATGAACTTTAAAAAAATGATATCAACGTTACTGATATTAGCGATGGTGTTAGCTTTTGCTCCGAACACATCTTTTGCGGATGCGAAGACTACCAAGACAACCGTAACGCCGGGTGTAGGAGATGGAAACCTAACCTATCAGTCAGATGTGACCCGGGAGATGACAAAGGCGAGTTACTGGGCCAAGAAACAGAAAAATGCCGACAAGGTCCTCATGACCGAAAAGCAGATCCGCGCAAAGAATCAGAAGATAATGGGCGATCCGGCGACCAACATGCACGATCTGAAAAACATGTCCTTAAACTATACTACCACAGCTGCGGATAGAAGAGATAAGCTGGCAGAGTCAACATATAACGATATTAAAGAACGTATCGGAACCAGGGAAGAGATATACAGAAGCGGTGCGGCTCTCGACAAAACAGCGATAGATAAATGGTTTAATGAGATAAAGAAAAATATAAGCGATGCAGATGTAAGCAAGCTTAAAAATAAACAGTACGCGATATGCACCAAACGAGGAGATCTGTGGATGGCTCCGAATGCGGATCCTGTAGGGTGGAGTGCTACGGATCCTGATGATGAGTTCGTTAATTCATCCATAAATGTAAATGAACCGTTCATTGTGGATATGATCACTGCAGACGGAAAGTTTTATCATGGTTCATCAAATAACTGTGATGGCTGGGTAGAGGCAGATCACTTTGCGATAGTAGATGATAAGGACACATGGCTCGCCCAGTGGGATCTAAAAAGTGATCAGGCGCTCGTGGTGACAACGAGTCATATCACGTTGGAGAAATCAATACTTGATCCGGCTACATCGGGAGTGGATCTGATGCTGGGAACGGTCCTTCCCCTTATCCCGAGAGATCAGATGCCTGATACGATCGCTGAGCGCGGTACATGGTATAACCATGTAGTATGGCTCCCTACACGTGATAAGGATGGAAAGTTTGTGCGTACACCCGCGCTTATCAGTTCTCATCATGGTGTGAGTATAGGATACCTTCCGTTAACAAAAAAGAACATACTCAAAGTGGCATTTTCCTGTCTGGGTGATCGCTACGGCTGGGGCGGTATGCTGCACGCGATGGATTGCTCGATGTACACAAGGTCGATATATCGTTGTTTTGGCCTGGAACTTCCCAGAAATACCACCTGGCAAAAGGACATGCCGACATACAAGGTGGATTTGTCAAAAATGACGGATGGCAAAAAGAAAAAAGCGATAAGTAAACTCCCTGCAGGTGCGCTTCTGATGTTCTCCGGACATATAACAATGTACATAGGTCAGGTCGGGAAAAAACATTATGTGATAAGTGATGTGGGATCAGCTTCGGAGACTGTGGAATGCGTAGGAAATGATGTATCGGTTAAGAGCATTTACTGTGTCTCGGTTAACTCTCTGGATGTACGTCGCAGATCCGGTAATACCTGGCTTACCGAGATGCTTGTGGGACTGGTTCCCTGGAAAGATTGATGATATTTGTGTACGAAAAAAGCCTTGCATTTGCAAGGCTTTTTTATGTCGTTTATTATTCTACATTCTTTTGACCTTTATGCCGGTAAGGGCTACCTGGTCTCCTGAGAGTGACAGATAGATATCCCTTATACTGTCATCAACTATGGTGGTGTTATTGATCGAGATGCCGGCGTTCTCCGTTGTGGTAACGATCACATTGTTTTTGCGCTCGAGTCTGACCGTGACATCCATGCCGGCGCTGTTAAGCCTTTTCCATTCATCCCAGTCGACAAAGTCATCGGTTTTCTTGACTTCCATATTGTTCTCCGACAGGCCGTCGGCGTCATCCCAGAACTCTCCATCCAGTCTTATCAGGGCAAACTCTCTGAAGTTAGGTCCTTCAACACGTTTGTTATCGGATGTGAAGATGTCGATGAATGCGGTGTGCCATACGAGTCTCGCGGTAGGAAGGCTCATCGTGTGGAAGCTCACTTCCATGACACCATCCGGGATCGGGATACCCCTGACGGAATCCGTACGGTATCCGTCGATCTGAACGTTCGGAACATCGCCCTCGGGTACATTTATATAACTGATCTCCTCGGCGATACGCGGAATGTAGTGATCGCCGATAGGACCGTCTGATTTCGTGACTTCGATATCGTGAATACTGCAGTTCTCTCCTGTGATTCCCGCATATAGGAATCTGGTATTATCCGGAAGAGCGACTATGACCCTGACCTCGAAGTGTTCACGTCTTATATAGAACATGGCGTGATCTCTGTAGCGGACAGCGGTAACATCGTACTGCGAAGCCGGAAGAGGCTCTCTCTTACCTGTTATGTCGATAACCTCTGTTTCTGACTTTCTGGCACCGCTTACAGAGCTCTCTCCATCGAAATGTATCTCGCCGTATTCAAAATAGTTCATTTCCGTTTTCAGAGGTTCTTCTGTATATACCTTTGCATCCAGCGAATCAAAAAGAACAAAGGCCGGTTCTCCATCGGCATCCGACTCGCATTTGAGAGTGATGTGGGTTGGCTCCGGCGTGATGAGGACGCCCTCAGATATCACGTCTCTGTATTCATTACAGTGTATGACGGTATCGACAGACAGGCCCGGTGAATCGGTTTTCTCCTTCATCTGATATTCGGAGTCGAGGTCGATCAGATGCTGCATTATTTTTGCAAAATCAGGATCGAACTGTGTGCCTGAGTGTTTTATGAACTCTTCCCTTATCTTCTGCTGAGGGATAGCGTCTCTGTAGCTGCGGTTCGATGACATCGCATCATATGCATCGGCGACGGCAAGTATACGCCCGAGCTCAGGTATCTCCTTTCCTTTAAGGCCCTCAGGATAACCGGTGCCGTCATACCTCTCGTGATGGAAGTTTGCTCCGATGGCCAGATATGGCATATCGGTGATACCGGAGAGTATGTGTCTGCCCAGCGTCGGATGCTGTTTCATTATCTCGTATTCCTCAGGAGTTAGTTTTCCGTTTTTGTTTATTATATAATCCGGGATTCCGATCTTTCCGATGTCGTGCAGGAGTCCTGCGTAGTATATCTCATCGCATTCCTTTTTATCCTTGCCGATGTGCTCGGCTATCTGTCTGGCATACTTGGCGACACGTGCTGAGTGGCCCTGCGTGTACTCCTCTTTTGCGTCCACCGCAGACATCAGTGTCGTCGCCGTCTGATCGAGCAGACGCTGCATACGTTCCTGTCTCTCCATAAGGTGATCTATCTCGACAGTATCTACTTTCTCGAATTTTCGGTTCATATCAGTCATCGCGATTATGTACACTATTATGATCATAATGGACGAGACTATGTTTGAGATGGAAAGTCCGTAGAAAACAAACTGCAGTATCGCTGCAATTGTGGGCGCTATCTCAAAGAGTATCAGCGTCAGGAAAAGTCTTTTTGAAAAAAGCTTCCTGTGTTTGATGATGAGGACCAATAAAAGTGCCATTGAGATAATAGGCGTGGCATAGAGTAACGGATTAAGAGATGTACGCTGATAGCGATTTGCCTCATCGAATGTATAAAAAAGACCGGTAAACTGGGATACGATAATGAGTCCCAAATGTATAAAGCATACGATTCCGGTCAGTTTGAGCTCGAGCGGGATCTTTTTTTTCTTGCTGTCAGAGTCCGTTATCATCGCCTTAAGCAAAAGGCCGTAGAAGATCACATTGCATATCGTTGCAACATATACCAAAAAATTACAGATCCTGACCATCCAGAAGCCTACTGAACTTACGTCACCTCTGAATATATATGCGTAACGATCTGAGACAAGCAAAATGGTGGCTGAGGCCATCAACATGATAAATGCTGAACGGGCATTGCTGGAAAGGTTTTTTATGATCAGCGAGAAGAACAAAAGAATGCCGCATATCCCGGACAGGATAAGCATGAAATCAAGCTGATATGTCCTCAAAAAATCCATCATAGCGATCGCTCCCGAGTATAAGTGTATCCTACGTCAATTATACAGAGCGATTATATCAATATTTCATAAAACTGTCAACTTTGAAATGCTTGACCGCAGGGGCGGATAGTGATACAATATAGCTTGGGTTTGTAGGATTTTTTTACAAGGGGTAATCACATGAATAAAACTCGTTTATATATTTCACGAACAGTGATCATGATCATAGGTATAGCCATCAATGTCAGTCTCAGCTGCTTTACGAGGCATTTTGGTTTGCCGCTTTATTTGGATACCATAGGAACCATAGTAGTTTCTGCAATGACAGGTTCGCTGTGGGGTCTGTCTACTGCAGTCGGTACTCATATCATATGTTCCATATTTGAACCGACTTCTATCTACTATCTCAGTGTGAGCGTTATCGTTGCACTGATCTCGGTTTCTGCGATTCACAACAGAAAACTGAAAAAGAAGAGATATGTGGTTCTGTTTATATTCATCCTTTCGGTAGTCGGGGGTGTGCTTGGCACGGGAATACAGTGGGTACTCAGTAGCGGACCGTCTCTTGCGGAGGTGGCTGAGATATCAAAGAGTCTTGCCGGAGGCAATGACACTCTGTATGGTGTTTTCTGTATTCTGTTCAGTATTGCGATCGATTTCGTGGACAAGACTATCGCAGTCGCGGTTGCATTTGTCCTCTACAAGATCGTACCAAAGGATTTCAGGGTTGCTCTTTGGAACAGCAACTGGTGTCAGAAGCCATTGTCAACGGAAGAGGTTGAGAGCCTGGACAAGGTTTCCGGCGGAACCTATACGCTCGGCGGGCGTATTTTTGCGCTGATACTGGCGACGGGATGCCTTCTTGTTACCGCTCAGGGTCTCGTCACGTTGAAGCTGTATGAGGATACGGTATATGACGATTGCTCGACTACTGTAATGAAGGCTGCGCAGTTTGTCGCGGAAACCATGGATGGTGACAGGATAAATGAATACTTAAAGAGTGGTATGAGTACATCGTCCTGCAAGATGAAGAATTACAGAGAATCGTATGATGCCATAAAAAGAGCTAACAAGACCATGAACAGAATCAAGTATATGTATGTATACCAAATAAAAGAGGATGGAGTTCGTATGGTGCTCGATGTGGATCCGAGCACAAAAAACAGCATTATCGGAGAGAAGATTGAATTTGACAAGGCGTTTCTCCCATACAAGAAAGACCTTTTGGCAGGAGTCGATATTCCTGTAATGGAGAGTGATGATCAGTTTGGACATCTTTTGACGGCTTATGTCCCGATCAAAACATCTTCCGGTAGGACCGTGGCGTATGCCGGTGCGGATATCGACTACTCCAGCATGGAAAACTATACAAAAGAGTATCTTTCAAAATCATTTTTGATCATACTTGGTGTACTTATATTCGTGGTGGCAACAGGTCTGTGGATCGCGAGATTTTTCATGGTGCTTCCGATAAAGGCGATCGCTCAGGCTATGGACGGTTTTGCTGTTGAGGATGTCGATCAGAAAACACTTGATCAAAAAGTGAAAGATTTTCGTGAGATCAGAGTAAAGACGGATGATGAGATAGAGTATCTGTATGACAATCTTTGTCAAATGATGATATCCGTGGCTGAGCAGATGCGTGATCTGCGTCATTATACAGAGGCGACCGCACAGATGCAGAACGGACTGATCATCACAATGGCGGACATGGTCGAGAGCAGAGACTCTGATACGGGTGCACACATCCAGAAAACTGCCGCCTACGTAAAGATCATTCTCGAGGGATTAAAGAAAAAAGGCTACTATGCGGAGAAGCTGACACCGAAATACATGTCGGATGCCGTGATAAGCGCGCCGCTTCATGATGTAGGAAAGATAAATGTACCCGACGCCGTGCTGAATAAACCCGGAAAGCTGACTGACGAGGAGTATGAGATAATCAAGACTCATACTACCGCAGGTCGTGAGATCATAGAGCGTGCCATCGATACGGTACACGGAGAGAATTACCTTAAGGAAGCCCGAAACATGGCGGCATATCATCATGAGAGATGGGACGGCAAGGGTTATCCCGAGGGACTTCACGGCGAGTTGCGGATGTATTTGACGCGCTGACATCAAAGCGTGTATATAAGCCGGCGTTCCCGCCCGAAAAAGCACTTCAGATCATCGAGGAAGGTTCGGGTACGCAGTTTGATCCGAAATGTGTAGAGGCGTTTATGGACTCGCTTACTGAAGTGAAGATCATCCTGAAAAAATACAACCAGATGTGATCAAGGCATTTTGATCGGAGGATATTGATGAAGAGAAACCTTAGAAAAAGGATTATATCTGCATGTGCGGCAGCACTCATCCTGTGTGGTATGGTCTGCGCTCCGTCGCGTGCTGCAGTTGAGGGCAGGATGTCATCCACTGACCCCCGCTTTGTCGGAAACCTGATAGGCGGAGGGTATGCCGTGACCGGTCAGATACAGGGAGTCGGTTATATATCGGAGCTTTTTGATGCTGAGAACGGTCTGCCGACATCCGATGCCAATTTCGTTTATTCTTCGAAGGACGGATACATCTGGGTGGGAGGCTATAGCGGTATCCTTCGCTATGACGGAAATAGTTTCGAAAGACTCGACTCTACCGGCGGTCTAACCAGCGGGCGTTCGATATATGAGGACACCGATAAGCGTATGTGGGTCGGTACGAATGATAACGGTATAGTTGTTATGGACGGGGGCAAGACCAGTCGTATCACATATAAGGACGGACTCCCTTCATCATCGATCAGAGGTATAGCTCAGTGTGCGAACGGAACCATCGTTGTCGGTACCACAAGCGGAATGGTCTCAATAGATGACGAAATGAAACCTCACAGAATAGACAGTCTTGTTATAAACGATCAGTACATCTCCCGTATGAGCAGCGATACTTCCGGAAGAGTTTTTGCCACGACCAGAAGCGGAGATTTTGTCAGGATCGAAAACGGTGAGGTAAAAGCGGAGTTTTATTCCAGCAAGCTCGGTACAGGTGAGGTATCTACAGTTTATCCCGACCCTAAGGACAGCGAAAAGCTATATATAGGAACTGTTGACGGAAAGCTTTTTCATGGTACTCCGAACCTCGGAAAGGCCGGATTAAAACAAATAAACATATCGCCCCTTCAGGGCGAGGTAGTCCATGTAACGGAGGCCTGCGGCAGGATATGGATATGTTCCACGATGGGCGCCGGATATCTGGACATGACCGGTAGCTTCAAACCTTTGAAAAATGTCCCGATGGACAACTCCATAGAGATGATGACCGCTGATTACCAGGGGAATCTCTGGTTTGCATCCTCAAGGCAGGGTGTCATGAAGGTTGTGAGCAGCAATTTCCGTGATGTCATGAAGCAGGCGGGAATGGATCCCACCGTGGTCAATGCAACCTGTGTGAGAAACGGACTGTTGTATATCGGTGCAGATGACGGACTGAAGATACTTTCCGTAGACAGTGAGATGCCTTTAGAGAACGACCTTACCAGATACATTGACAAAACACGTATCCGTGCCATCACAAAAGATGACAAGGACAATCTTTGGATATGTACATACTCGGATGATAAGGGTGTCATTTGCTATACGTCGAACAATTCGATGATACACTACACGACAAAAAACGGTCTTGTAAATAACGAAGCCAGATGTGCGACCATTACAAAAGACGGTTCTGTCATCATAGGAACGAATGCGGGACTAAGCCTTATTAAGGACGGAAAGGTTGTAAAGAATTATTCCGAAAAAGATGGCTTGACCAATACGATAATCCTGTCTGTCGAGGAGGGGATCGACGGGCGTATCTATGCTGCGTCAGACGGAAATGGTATTCATGTTATTGACGGTGACAAAATAAAGGATATAACCAGAGATGACGGGCTTACAAGTGATGTTGTACTAAGAATAAAAAGAGATGAAAAAAGAAATGTAAACTGGTTGATAACATCAAACTCGATCCAATATATAAAGGACGGAAAGGTATATGATGTAAAGAGTTTCCCGTACAATAATAACTTTGATATTTACTTCGGCGACAACAACAATCTTTGGATACTTTCATCCTACGGTGTTTATTGTGTGGAGGCAAAAGAGCTTTTAAATGATGATGTGAAGAATTACAAACTCTTCACACTTGCAAACGGACTCCCGGGAGTGCCTACCGGAAACTCCTTCAGCTACATGGATAAAGATGGTACTCTGTACGCTGCAGAGAGGACCGGTGTTTGCAGGATGAACATAAACAACTTTTTCGAAAGATCATCGGATATCTACCTTGGCGTAAAGAGTGTAGTCTGCGACGGTGCTTACTTAAGTCCCGATGAAAAGGGTAATTATACGATCCCTAAGGGAACTGCACGTATGCAGATAAGTGTATCGGCGCTTGATTATACAATGTCGAACCCTACCATAAGGGTATACTTAGAGGGAAGTGATGATGAAGGTATCACAGTCGAGCAGGATAAGCTTTCCATGCTTGAGTACACCGAGCTGAAGTACGGCGATTACAAGCTTCATGTGCAGGTGGTGGATCCGGCAACAGGTGTCGTCAAGCAGGAAAACACCGTTAATATCATCAAAAATCCGGGGCTTTTTGAGATGCCCATGACCCAGATAATCGGAGTACTGTTTTTGCTGATAGTAGTAGGATTTTTGGTATGGAGATTGATGACCTCAACTATCGTCAGAAGACAGTATTTGGAGATCCGTGCGGCAAAAGAGGAGGCAGAGCAGGCCAATATGGCGAAGTCGAGATTCCTCGCAAACATGTCTCACGAGATCCGCACTCCGATCAATACCATCATGGGTATGGATGAGATGCTCCTCAGAGAAAATGCGGACGGAGTACCGAAGAATTACTTTATGTCCGTTGTCAACTACGCTATTGATATCCGTACTGCATCGGAGTCACTCCTCGGACTCATAAATGATATCCTCGATATCTCAAAGATAGAGTCCGGTAAAATGCATCTGGTAGAGCAGGATTACAACACGGTGGATCTTTTCCGTGCACTTGTTACCATGATACGTGTTCGTGCCGAGCAAAAGGAACTCCGTTTTGATGTAAACATTGATGAAAAAATGCCTAGGATCCTCCACGGTGATAACGAGAAAATACGTCAGGTGGTTCTTAATCTCCTTACAAATGCTCTCAAATATACGAGCGTCGGTGGGTTCTCACTGAACGCGTCCGTTGAAAGCATAGAAGGAGATACATGCTCCATAAGGATTTCCGTAAAGGATACCGGCATCGGTGTAAAAAAAGAAGATCTTGATAAGCTCTTTGTAGCGTATGAGAGACTGGATGAGGAAAAAAATACCGGCATCCAGGGAACGGGCCTGGGGCTCGACATCTCGAGACGTTTTGTGGAGCTTATGAATGGTAGGCTCTGGTGCGAAAGTGAGTACGGAGAAGGATCTGAGTTCATATTGACAATTGATCAAAAGATAGTAGATGAGGAAGGCATAGGAGAGTTCAAGGAACATGAGGAAGAGACTGCAAGAGGACCGTATGTTCCACAGTTTATCGCGCCGGATGCAGAGGTGCTTGTGGTCGATGACAATGAGATGAACTTAAATGTTATAAGAAATCTTTTAAAAGCTACCAAGGTGTTTGTGACTACATCCGAGAGTGGCGAAGACTGTCTGGAAAAAATCAAATACGGCAATTTTGACGTCGTTCTTTTGGATCATATGATGCCGGGTATGGATGGTGTAGAGACGCTTGCGAAGATCAGGGAGACAAACAAAGATCTGCCTGTATACGCGTTGACTGCGAACGCTGCACTTGGTTCTAAGTTCTATACCGAAAAGGGCTTTGACGGCTATCTTGCAAAGCCGATAGATTCCAGAGCTTTGGAGCAGGCGATCATGAAGCACATCCCGAAGAATATCATGATGACTCCCGCTGCTGACATGCAGGCAGAGGATGAAAAGGGTCTTCCGGAGGAGATGAACTGGGTACGCGAGATAGCGGATATAAACGTGGAAGATGGTATCCGGGTATCCGGTGGGGTAACGTCATATATTGATGCTCTCGGGACATTTTTTGATACTATTGACTCCAGTACCGAGATCATCAAAAACTCATATGAAAACAAAGATATAAAGATGTATACCGTCAAGGTACACGCGCTGAAAAGCTCTGCAAAGATCATAGGAGCGAATGACCTCGCAACTTTTGCTGAAAAGCTTGAGCTCGCTGGAAATGCCGAGGATATGGACACGATAAATGAGAATACAGACAAGCTTCTTGCAGACCTTCAGTCTTTCAAGGAGAAGCTTGCACCTATCCATGCGCCTGAGGGTGGGGAGGAGAATAAAGACCTCCCGGAGATATCGGAACAAATGCTTAAAGATGCTTACCGTGAGCTTAACGATGTCATCCCCATGATGGATTTTGATTCTGCAGAGATGATACTCGACGAGCTGAAGGAGTATCGTCTGCCGGATGCGGACAGAGAAAAGATCGAAAAACTTACAAGGCATTTGAAGAATGTGGAGTGGGACAAAATGGCAGAGGTTATCAAGGAGTAGACTAAATGATTGAGTTTCTAAGAAGTCATCAGATGAATATCATGCTTGTGATTAGCGGGGCCTGTGCTATCTGCGCGTTTTTTGTGCTGATTTCAAAGAATCTTTCCAAAACCAAAAAAAGATCATTGTTTCTTATAGAGGTCAGTGCCACCTGTATGCTTTTGTTCGAAATAGGTGCTACCAACTTTGACGGTGATAGTTCTGCTGTCGGATTTTGGATGTCAAGGATATGTAATTTTTCGATTTTCTTTTTGACTATCGCGGTCATATTTTTCTTCAATATGTATCTTACTGATGTGTTCACCGATAATGAAGATATTTTGGTCGCCCCAAAACGGTTAAAGGTGTCTTCGATCATCCTTGTCCTGGGTGGTGTGATGGTAATAATATCACAGTTTACAGGACTATATTACACGTTTGATCCTAATAATACTTATCAAAGAGCACCGGCATTTTTAGTCAGTTTTATTGTGCCGATTTTAGTGCCTGCGATACAGCTTTCATTCGTTATACAATACTACAAAAGGTTGCATGAGGGTATTCGGATTTCTTTGTTGTTATTCTCGCCTGTTCCGATTGCGGCGTCTGTTATTCAGGTTTTCACTTACGGGCTGATACTAACTGATATTGCGATAGCATGTATGGCGATCCTGCTCTATATGTTTGCACTCATTGATGTAAACAGTACACTTGATAAAACGCTTCAAAAAGAAAAGGAACTCATCAAAAATGAGGAGCATGCGATATTTGATCTGTTTCGTCAGATAGTAACCGCATTTGTCAGTGCGATTGATGCGAAGGATGAAAACACAAAAGGGCATGCGGCCAGAGTCGCTGATTATGCTAAACGCATCTCGATAATATCGGGAAAGAGTGCCGAAGAAAGTGAGGCGGCTTATTTTTCGGGACTTCTGCATGACGTTGGAAAGATCGCCCTGCCTGACAGGATCCTGAGAAAGAGAGATAATCTGACAGAGGATGAGATGGTCGCTTTCGATGAGCACGTGATCAGGGGAAAGGAGATCCTGAATGAGATCAAGGAGTTTCCTTATCTTCAGGATGGAGCGGGATATCACCACGAGTGGTATGACGGAACCGGTTTTCCGGAGAAGCTTGCGGGAGAAGATATACCTGAGCTGGCAAGGATAGTTGCGGTGGCAGATGTGTATGATGAGATGTCTTCCATCAGAAAGGACAGAGATCCTCTGCCACAGCAGATCATAAGGGAAGAAGTTGTAAAGATGACCGGCAGACGTCTGGATCCAACCTTTACAAAGGCTCTTATTGAGATGATCGATATGGATACCGACTATATGCTCAGGGAACATCACGAGGATGAGACGAATGAGCTTGAGAATGAGATAAGATGCGACTTCTACAGGAGCAGGTATACGAAGGGCATCCCCGTAAACGAAGAGGTGAGAAGGATCACCTTCAGATATGAGGAAGACAAAAAAGAGGATCTCTGTCCTTTCTGAT
>CAMVOY010000045.1 GCA_947169235.1 uncultured Lachnospiraceae bacterium
CATAGCTGCAAGGATAGTAAGGACTCGGGAAACCAAGGAAATCAAAACGACCGGTGAGCTGGTGGACATCATCAGAAGCTCGATGCCGGAACGTGAGAAAAACAAAAAAGGTCATCCCGCGAGAAAAACCTTTCAGGCACTGAGGATTGAGTGCAATCATGAACTCGAGGTGCTCACAGAGAGTCTTGATGACATGATATGGAGTCTGAAGCCCGGCGGAAGGTTGTGTATCATCACATTTCACTCGCTGGAAGACAGGATCGTGAAGCAGGCATTTTTGAAAGCGGAAAACCCATGTATATGTCCACCGAACTTTCCGGTATGTACATGCGGAAGAAAACCGTTAGGGAAGATGAAGCCGCACAAGCCGATCATCCCGACTGAGGATGAGGTTGCAAGAAACAAAAGAGCGCGGAGCGCGAAGCTGAGAGTATTTATCAAGGAGATGTAGATGAGCGAAAGAAGGAACTTTAACGAAAGAGCACAGTTTTATCAGTTTGGAACAGCGGCCAGAGCGATAGATGCGGCACCTGATTATGTTCAGAATCCGGGACGCAGGATAAATCGTGAGCCGATAGCGATCGAAGAGCCGTCTACACACCGAAAAGTCGACATTTTCTCGATTGGTGTAATAGTGTTCACATTCCTTGCGGTAATGTTTGTTGGAATTATTTACTTAAATTTAAATTTTCAGTCTACCTATTTATCCAAAAATGTGATAAAATTACAACGTGAGGTCGTGGAGCTCGAAAAATCCAACGACGCACTCGCAGAACAGATGGAGGATGGGGTAAACTTAAAGAAGATCTATAAAAAGGCGACGAAGCTCGGTATGAAGCCTATCAGGAAGTCAAACATCGTCACCTACACAAAGAAAAAAAGCGCGGAAATCCGTTGCTATGGAGAGATCCCGGAGATGTAACCCCGGTTTGGTATGAGTAGCAGACAGCAATATGAATCGCGGAACGGTGGTGTCCGCAGACCCAAAAGAGGCAAAACAAAACGATTCACAAGGAGAATGAGAGGTGCTCTTTTCGTTTTTTTTGCACTCTTTTTTATTGGTTTCGTGGGACTTTTGATTCAGATATTTCTGCTTGACAAAAACGATGGAAACCGTTTCAGAAAGGCCGCGCTTGCACAGCAGTCATACACAAACTCGGTTCTTAACTTCCAAAGAGGCGCTATAAAAGACAGAAATGGTACCACCATGGCGATCTCATTGAGACGATACAATCTGATACTTGAGCCGAGAACTTTGAACAACAATGATCAGATGCACGTAAGGACCGTTGATGCGCTGGCGTCGAACTTTGATATTTCCAGAGATAAGTTAGAGGATATAATCTCATCAAAGCCAAACTCGATGTATGAGCATGTCGATGATCTGAAGGAGCTGACTGATGAGCAGGTAGAGGCCTTCCGTGAAAAAATGTCGAAGGATGAGCTTATCGACGGACTTTGGTTCGAGGAGACATATTCGAGATCATATCCGTTAAACAGTGTAGGCTGCAATATTATCGGATTCATGGGAAGTGATGAATCCGGTACCTACGGGATCGAGGAGTACTATAACGATGAGTTGAACGGTTCTACGGGACGTGAGTACGGATACTTTGACTCGAACATGAACCTTCAGCGTACCATCAAAAATGCAAAGGACGGAAATAATGTTGTTCTTACTATCGATGCACACGTGCAGGAGGTCGTGGAGCAGCAGATAAAATGGTTCCAAAAAAAGTCAGGAGCAGGCCCTGCGAAGCACGTAGGCGTGATGCTGATGAACCCGAAAAACGGCGAGATCATCGCCATGGCTTCTGAGTCGAGCTTTGACCTCAACGATCCCAGAACACTCAAGACCATGTATACTCAGGAGAGAATAGATGAAATGAGTGACGACCAGAAGAAGGAAAACCTGATGAACATGTGGGCGAACTTCTGCATCGGTTCCGCATATGAGCCGGGTTCGACGTTCAAACCGTTTACGATAGCGGCTGCTTTGGATGAAGCTCTGATAAACGAGGATTTTTCAGTAGATTGTACAGGTGTGAAAAAAATCTCCGGCACGGATATTCACTGTGCAAATCGTAGCGGCCACGGATTTTTGAACCTGCAGCATATACTTATGGAGTCCTGTAACGTTGGACTGATGGATATAGCTGCGAAGCTCGGCAGGGAGAAGTTCTCCAAGTATACAAAGCTTTACGGCTTCGGGCAGAGGACAGGTATAGATCTGCCGGGTGAGACATCCGGCATCATACATCCGAAGGATCAGCTCAATCCTGTTGAGCTTGCGACATCAAGCTTCGGACAGACTCAGACCGTGACCATGGTTCAGATGTTGAGTGCATTCTGTTCTGTGATAAACGGCGGAAAGTACTATCAACCTCATCTGGTAAAGGAGATCGTGACGTCAGAAGGTGATCCGGTTAAAAAGATCGAGCCTACGGTTGTCAAGGATACAACATCAGAGGATACGTCTATCCGACTCAGAAAATTTTTGAAGGCTACCGTCGAGGACGGAACTGCTCAGCCTGCCAAGGTTATCGGTTACAGTGTCGGTGGAAAAACAGGAACCGCAGAGAAAAGACCTCTGGCACTCAAGAACTACCTGGTTTCATTTATCGGCGCGGTTCCGATCGAAGATCCCCAGGTAGCGATCTATGTTATCGTAGATGAGCCGAATGTAGAGGATCAGGCTCACTCGACTTTTGCGACACAGTTTGCAAGCAGACTCCTGAAAAAGGTCTTGCCGTTCATCGGGATCTATGCAGATGAGAAAGCGGTGGCTGAAGCCAAGGCCGAGAAAAAGAGAAGAGAAGCGGAAGAGGCCGCAGAAGAGGTTCAGAGAGAACGCGAGCAGGAACAAAGAGAAGAGGAAGAAGAACAAACAGAGCCTGAAAATGAAAAAGAGCAGGAAGAATCCGAGAATCAGGATGAAGAGCAGCAGGAAGATGATCCTGATAGGGGACAGGATGAAGAATAAAGAATAAACATGGAAAACAGATAAACAATTGGAGGTCAGCAAAATGAATATCGATTTTATCAGGGAGCTACTGCCTATATTACTGTCATTCGTGATAGTGATCATGATACTGCCCGTACTGATACCGGCACTTCGCAGGCTTAAGTTCGGACAGACTGAGAGAGAGGACGGCCCTGAGTCGCATCTGAAAAAGAACGGTACGCCGACGATGGGAGGTATCGCGATACTGATCGGTATCCTCGTACCGTCCTTGTTCTATTTGAGGACATGCCCGGAGATCATCCCCGTACTTATGATGACTATCGGCTTCGGTATCATCGGATGCATAGATGATTTTCTCAAGGTGGTGAAAAAAAGCTCGGACGGGCTTTCCGTGATCCAGAAAATGGCACTTCAGTTTGTGCTGACATCAGGCTTTTTGGTATACTTTTTCCTGGTGGAGAAAAAGGAAGCCATCGTGCATATCCCTTTTATCGAGTATTGCTTTACCATGCCTACATGGCTGTTTTGCATCTTTGTGTTCTTCGTTGTGTTGGGTACGGTCAACGGAACCAACTTAACAGATGGTCTGGATGGCCTGGTTTCATCGGTAACATGTGTCGTGGCACTTTTCTTCATCGTGGTAACACGTCAGGCTGCGCCCGGGATGGAGCCGATGAGCGGACTCATGCTCGGAGGACTGATGGGATTTTTGCTATTTAACTCGCATCCGGCAAAAGTGTTTATGGGAGATACGGGGTCGCTCGCCATCGGTGGCTGGCTGTCCTCGATGTGTATACTTCTGTATGATCCGCTGTTGATCATCATAGTCGGCTTTATCTATCTCGTGGAGTCGATATCGGTGATACTGCAGGTGGGATTTTTCAAGATATCACATGGAAAGAGGCTATTCCGTATGGCGCCGATTCATCATCACTTTGAGTTGGGCGGCATGACGGAGATTCAGATCGATACACTTTTCACGATAATAACGATGCTGCTCTGCTTTATAGCGTTGTTATCGCATCCAGCAGGAATTTAGCTGTCCGAAAAGTATTATGCTTCCGTTCAGAGACGAACCGAACTTCGTTCGCTAAGTCTCTTCACGGGGCGCATAATACTTTTCGTTCCGGAACTAAACCGACAAGAGATGAATAATAGTTATAGCATCCGGCGGGGCTTTAGCCGCATGGAACTAAAATGACAAGAGATGTATAGATATGCGCCCTGCGAGGAGACTTGACAGACTTGGCCCGTCTCCGAGCAGAAGCATATTATACATCTCGACAGTATACTGATACTTTAGGAGATAAAAGTGGAAGCAACACGTGAGCAACGTCGCGAACGACGCGACAAAAGGTTAAAGAAGAGCAGAGAGGCTGCCTACGGCGGCTTTGATTATAGTCTGCTCTTGATCACGTTTTGCATCATCGGTTTCGGCATGCTCATGATCTACAGCGCCAGCTCATACTCGGCACAGGTCAAGTATGACGACTCGACATTTTTCCTAAGACGCCAGGCGATAAACGTATTGATAGGCTGTGTGGCTATGCTCGCGGCCACGAAGTTTAATTATAAGTTTTTCATCAAGCCGTTTACACCGCTTAGAATAAGACTTGTACAGGTTTTGTTTTTGATCGCGGTGATGATGCAGGCTTTGGTTCTGTTTCAGGGAGGAGCGCTTAACGGAGCGAACAGATGGTTAAAAATAGGCCCGATATCGTTCCAGCCTGCCGAGTTTACCAAGGTGGCTGTTATACTTTTGGTGGCGTTTTACCTATGCTCGATCCCATCGAAGTTCGTTGAGTGGAAGAAGATGCTCCGCATATTCATACCGGTGGCGATTCCTTTGGGACTCGTTGCCAAGGAGGACCTCAGCTCCGCCATAGTTATGTTTTTCACCGCATGGATCACGTGTGTGATCGTTGCTAAAAAGAAATGGCCGTACATGGCCCTTTTTGGTGCGGGCGGTCTGTTTGCTTATCTTTACGTATTCTATCTCGGTAAAGGCTTTCGAGCTGAACGTATCGAGATATGGAAAAACCCTGAATCTCATCCGAAGGGAGCGCAGATCGTGCATGGACTGTATGCCATCGCATCCGGTGGGATATTCGGATCAGGACTTGGAGAGAGTATGCAAAAGCTTGGATTTTTGCCTGAGCCGTACAATGATATGATCTTTTCGGTTATCTGTGAAGAATTGGGCCTCGTGGGAGCGGGTCTGGTCATCCTCATGTTCATACTGCTTTGCTGGAGGATATATCTGATCGCGATGCGCGCACCGGACCTTTTTTCATCACTGATATGTGTTGGAGTGCTTGCTCATATCGCACTGCAGGCACTCATTAACATTGCGGTCGTGACCAACACGATCCCGTCAACCGGAATCCCTCTGCCGCTTATCAGCTACGGAGGCTCGTCGGTCATCTTTATGATGGCAGAGATAGGCATCGTGCTCGGAATATCAGCAAGAACCGGGCTCGAATCGAGATAAATATACGCTTTGGCATAAGGAAAAGAGTTAAAAATGCGTGGATTGAAACTTAGATACAAAATACCGATCATAATTGCGATAGTTGTAGTTCTGATCCTGATAATGTGGTTTTTGTTCAGGATAAGAACGATAACCGTCGAGGGTAACACATTTTTTAACGAGTCACAGGTCGCAGAGACTTACCAGACATCGTTTTTTCAGAAAAATGTGCTGACCAACCTCATATACGATGCATTAGGCTTTACAAAGGATCCGCCGTATGTGAGAGAGGCGGAACTCAGCTATCCTTCGTTCGGCGAGCTGCATATAAAGCTTTTTGAAAAGACGATACTTGCGGGAGTGAAGTTTTCGAGACACTTTATTTACTTTGATAAGGACGGTATGGTCTTAAAAACGACGGAAGAAGAGTTAAAGGATATTCCTTATTTTGAGACGGATGATGTAACTGATTTTACCCTGTATCAAACGCTTTCGACAGGCAGGGAGGAGCTTTTACCTCAGATGCTCAACATGTCGAGCAGGTTGACTTATTACAAGATCGACTGGGACAAGGCCGAATTTGATACGGAGGGGCATGCGACATTGCACAGCGGAAAGGTGACCGTCAAGCTCGGAAGGAGAAGTGATTACGATGAGGTCATATCGATCCTGCCTGACATACTGAGCACCGCAAAAAAGAGCGGAGACAAAGGTACTATCGACATGACGAACTATAAAGCGGGATCGACCATCATATTCAGGAAAGATAGTTAACGAACTATGCAAAAAAGCATTGCGAAAGTAGGGCTTTCTTTGTTATAATAAAAAGTAAGACACGGAACGGATTTGAAAGGGGCATCTTATGAGGAATAGAGAAGAGAAACATCTGGTTGTTATCGAGCTCCAGCAGAGTATCGTATTGAGGGGAATAAAGAATAAAATCGAGGAACTGCACTACAAGACCACCTATGTTGGTGCGGATATCCGCGAGGTAAACAGATATGCAGGGAAAGTAGATCTTTTCGTGCTTTATTTATCTGAGTCGATTACCGAGAACGTGAGCAGTATGAGTATCTTAAACGAGATCATCGAAGAGGTTGGTGTGACCGGCCAAAAGATGATACTGATCGGCGAAAAGGATTTTCTGGTGGATATCACAAAGAGAAAGAAGGATCTTGCCGATTTTGATCGTTTTCATCTTCCGATCAATATGGATAAGCTCGGCGATATGATAGATCAGTTGATAGGAGATGAAGATGAAGGAGGACGAGCGAGGATACTTATCGTGGATGATGATCCTTCGTTCGCAAAGATCGTTCGAGGCTGGATTGGCGATAAGTACCAGACAAATATTGTGCTGAACGGCACACAGGCGATAACGTTTTTGACAAAGAACAAGGTGGATCTGATCCTGCTTGACTATGAGATGCCTGTAGCAGACGGACCAAAAGTACTTGAGATGATCCGCAGTGAGGATAAGATCAAAGACATCCCTGTAGTATTTTTAACAGGGATCGGTACCAAGGAAAGCGTGCAGCGTGTGATGAGTCTGGGACCGGCGGGGTACATTCTCAAGACAACATCAAGGGAAGACCTTTTAGGAAAGATCAAAGCAGTTTTGGCAACTCACAAAAAGGAAAAATAGCCTATGGAAAACAGACAAACAAGCAGGTTGGAAGCATTTGTTCTTACGGTGATATCAGTAGGTTATCTCGGCTTAGGGGTGGAAACGATCTTTCTAAGTTGGGAAGGCTGGATGATCCCGGTTATTTTCATATCACTCGTAGCACTTTTGGTGATCAATTTCACTCACAGATTGTCTGAGAACAATATGAAAGTGCTTTTCTTTTTGTACGCTCTGATGGCGTCATTTTATCATTCGGTACACAGAACCAGTCAGTTTGATGTCGTCGTTGTCACCGCGATCATGCTTACGGTGATGTCGCTTCTTGACAGGCTGTATATGCTTAACATCATACTTATCGAGTTTGTCGCAGTCATGATGAACCAGGTATTTATGAACTATACCGATGATATGTCAGAGGTTGATGCTTTACTTATATCAAGGATCTTGCTTCATGCAGGGGCGGTTATATGTATTTACGTATTCTGCCGACTGACTGTAAGGAACCGCATAGCGCAGAAGGAAAAACAGCTGAGAGGCGAGATAGAGGCAAATGAAACAAAAGAGGATATGGATGATTTCCTTTCAAATATCTCGCATGAGCTTCGTACGCCCGTAAATGTTGTAAACGGTATGTCCAGGCTGTTTATGAACAGAGAACAATCAGAAGAGGTAAATGCGATCCATGCAGCAGGATTACGTCTCTCTGACCAGATTGAAAGTATTCAGGACTATACCGAGATAAAAAGAGGCGAGCTGATTCTCGAAGAGGAAAACTATATGACCATGTCTTTGGTTCATGACGTGGTAACAAACTACAATCAGAGTAATGAAAAAAGAGACCTTGAGCTCATAGTTGACCTTGATCCGAACGTCCCCAACATGATGAAAGGTGACATCAAAAAGCTCCATAAGGTATTCAAACATCTGTTAAACAACTCCATCAAGTTTACGCATGGCGGAGGAATCTATATCAAGATGACATCCAAGAAAAGAGACTATGGCGTGAATCTGATCATAGAGGTTGCCGATACCGGAGTGGGTATGACCAGAAACGATATAGCTCAGGTTTCAAAAGGGATGTATCAGGCGAATAAAAAGAGAAACAGAAGCACCGGTGGTATCGGTATCGGTCTTCCTATAGTGTACGGATTTGTACACAAGATGAACGGGTTTGTAAAGATTGAGAGCAAGCGCGGGATAGGGACCACAGTAAAGCTTTCGATTCCTCAGGTCATCGTCGATCCGGCGCCATGTCTGAGTGTAAAGGACGGATTCTCCGGTGATATCCTGTTTTTCATGGACCCCGGCAAGTACAGGCTCCCCATGCTCAGAGAATTCTATAAACGTATGGCAGTCAATATAGCTTCCGGACTCGGTATAAGGCTTTTCTCAGCGAGCACGATTGAAGATAGTGAAAGACTTTTGCAAAAACTGAATGTGACTCATGTATTTACCGGCATGGATGAATACGAGAGTAACAAGGAGTATTTTGAAGATCTTTGCAAACGTGGTTATCAGGTGGCGATGTCTGCCTTTGAAGATTTCTCATTGGATCAAGGCAGTCAGATAAAGGTTATGCCGAAACCGCTTTACGGCATACCTGTTGTTCAGATACTTAATAACGGATATGTATTTGAGGATTCCGATGATAAGATGGATAAGTTGTCATTGGCCGGCAGAACTGCTCTTATCGTCGATGATGAACCGATGAATCTGGTCGTGGCATCAGGTCTTCTTCGCGAATATAAGATGTATACGGACACGGCTGAAAGCGGAGCGGAGGCCCTATCAAAGTACGAAAAGGAAGACTATGATGTAATATATATGGATCATATGATGCCTGAAATGGATGGCGTAGAGTGTATGAAGAGAATACGAGAGATGGCGGATCGTATGAGGAGGTCACCCGTCATCATCGCGCTTACGGCCAATGCGCTTTCAGGCGCCAGAGAGATGTTCATGAATGAAGGCTTTGACGGATTTATTGCCAAGCCGATAGATATAAGTGAGTTTGAGAGGGTAATGAAACATGTTCTCCCTTCGATTGGGGCAAATGAAGAAGGGAGGGATGCGTGATGAAGCTATTGAAAAAGCTGAAGGCTTTCCTCAGAGATCCTGAAAGAGACTTCACGGAAAGAAAGTTCGTAATGATGACGATAATAGCCATGGTCGGCGAGTTTCTGGCGCTGGTTGGTGATATTATCGCTGGAGACAGTTTGATAGAGATCATTATAATGATAGGAGCATTGTTCTCAGTTCCTGCCATTACCGCGATCTCCGTATGGAAAAAAAAGGCGAATCTGGGTGCCGTAATGGTTGCGTTCGGATTTACCTTTGGAATTCTTCCCATAATATTCTATTTTGGTGGAGGAATAACCGGCGGAGGTATTATCTGGGTAATCTTCGGATATATGTACGTCGGTGTCATCGTCTCAGGTATGATCAGGAGGATCCTGATTTCCGTGGTGACGATTGAGACCGTAATTGCTCTTGCAGTCTCATTGTGTTTCCCGGATGTAGTTACGCTCCATGATATCCCGATGACTATCATCGATGTCGGGATTTCCGTTGTGGTCGTAGGATTTTTAGTGTATACCATGGTATGGTTTTTGAACCTTCTGTTTGAAAATGAGAGTGAGCGAGCTCGCGAGGAGGCTCGCAGAGCTGAAGAAGCGATCCGCTCGCAGAACCAGTTTTTCTCGAGCATGAGCCACGAGATCCGTACTCCCATCAACACGGTACTTGGCCTGAATGAGATAATCCTAAGACAGGAGGATGCATCCGAGGAGATAAGAAAGGATGCGAGAAACATACAGGGAGCGGGAAAGATGCTCCTTGCACTTATCAACGATATTCTTGACGTGAGCAAGATAGAGGCCGGAAAGATGGATATAGTTCCGGTGAGTTATGATGTCGGCGAGCTTGTGTCCGAGATCGTAAATATGATCTGGCTGAAGGCGGAGGAGAAAGGTCTTAAGTTTTTTGTTGATATAGATCCGTCGATACCGACAACTCTTTTTGGAGATGAGGTCCGTGTAAAACAGATTCTCATCAACCTGCTGAATAATGCCGTAAAGTATACAAAGGAAGGCTCCGTAACTCTCCATATGGAGTGCGAGAAGGACAGCGGAGAAAACATAATCTTAAAAGCGGTAGTCTCTGATACCGGAATGGGTATCAAGCAGGATGCGCTGCCTCATTTGTTTGATTCCTTCCAGCGTGTGGATGAGGAGAAAAACCGCCACATCGAAGGTACGGGACTCGGTCTCTCCATAGTAAAGCAGCTTGTAGAGCTTATGGATGGTCAGATCACCGTTGACAGTGTGTACGGGCAGGGATCGACCTTTACGGTAGATCTGCGTCAAAAGATCGAAGATGAAGAGAGTATCGGAAATATCCAGATAGAGGGCGGCGGACATATCGGAAAAACAGAAAAGTTCGAGCATATGTTCCACGCTCCGAAGGCCAGAGTTCTGATCGTCGATGACAATGAGATGAACTTGGAGGTCGAGAAAAAGCTTCTTAATGGAACGGAGATGACCATCGACCTGGCGCTGTCGGGAGCTGAGGCGCTAAAATACACTCTTAAGAACAACTATGATGTCATTTTCCTGGATCATTTGATGCCCGAGATGGACGGCATCGACTGTTATAGAGAGATAAGAAGACAGATCGGTGGCCTTAACAAAAATGTACCGATAGTGGTGCTCACCGCAAACGCCGGAGGAGAGAATCAGGAGCTTTATAATACGACCGGTTTTGATGCATATCTGATGAAGCCGGTTTCAGGTAAACAGCTTGAGGATATGCTGATCCGATTCCTTCCTGAGGAAAAGGTTCGTCGTACATCCGATAGTGAGATGACAAAGGAGCATATCAACACGGCAGGTCGATATGCGAAAAAGATCCCCGTGCTCATCACCACCTGCAGTATGTCGGATATACCGGAGGAGATCGTCAGAGATCTGCAGATACCGATCATACCGTTTGTTGTGTATACTGACGACGGTGTGTTTGCCGATGGCGAGGAAATGGTGTCAGACGAGTTGATACGCTATATGAGTGTCCCGGGGCATAACGTAAGATCGGATGCACCGACTGAAGAGGATTTCATGGCATTTTTCTCAAAGCATCTCGGAAGAGCGCACCATATAATCCATATCACGCTTACCACCAGTATGAGTGAGGAGTTCAACAGGGCAAGCGCAGCTGCGAGAAACTTTGAAAACGTTTCTGTTGTAAGCTCGGGTGGACTTTCGAGTGCGATGGCGCTTTTGGTGCTGTCTGCATATCGTATGACGCAGAGAGGATTGCCGGTGCCAAAGATCCTCGAAGAGATCGAGGAGGTAAAAAAGAGGATTCATTGCAGCTTTGTCATCGCGGGAACCGACTATATGGCAAGAGGCGGTCATATCAATCCAAAACTGAATTCCATTCTTAAGTCACTGTGGATACGTCCTTCACTTCGGGTAAAAAATGATGTATTCGGAGTTGATCGCATGATGATGGGAAGCACATACAGATGTTATGAAAAGTATTTAAAGAGAGCGCTTCCTGCCAGAGCAAATCCTGATAGAGATCTTTTATTTGTAACTTATGTTGATCTGACAGAAGAAGATTTCGTTTGGATAGAGGAACAGGTCAGGAAAAAGTTTGATTTTAAACATATTATCTTTCAGAAAGCATCATCAGCTATCTCTGCGAACTGCGGGCCGGGAACATTCGGACTTCTTTATATGGATGAAGGTGATATAAGCTACGGACTTGGAGGCTTTATACCTTCCGCTCCGAATGAAGAGGATATACCTGACTACATCGATGTGTCAGTCGATGATGACTCGGAAAATGCTCCTGAGTGGGAGGCTGATGAGACTGATCGTATCACATATGCGCCAAAGGAAGAGCCGAAGAGTGTTTACCATACCCTTCAGGGCATCGATGCGGATTATGCTCTTAAAAGCTGTGGATCTGAAGCGGCTTTGGAGAATGTGATGCAGATATTCTATGACTCCATGGATACAAAGGAAAATGAGTTAAAGACATTCTATGATGAGGAGGACTGGGACAGCTACACGATAAAGATCCATGCGCTTAAGAGCTCTGCAAGACTTATCGGAGCCGTAACTTTGGGAGATGATGCAGAGGCTCTTGAGAATGCCGGCAAGAGCGGAGATATCGACTATATACGAAATAACCATGACAGGGTGATGGATGAATACGCATCCTACAGAGATATTCTGTTACCGGTGGTTAAGGTTGGTGAGGATGAGGATAAGGAAGTTGAGGATCTTCCTATCGTAGATCCCGATGTATTAAATGATGTATATGAGCGTATCAGAGCATATGCAGCTGACTGTGATGACATGGGGATTTCCGATGCGCTGTCAGAACTCGATGGCTATAAAATGCCTGATGAGGAAAAGGAGCGTGTTGCGTCTATACGTCAGGCTATCGATGATTTCGACTTTGAAGCGGTTACGGCGGCATTTGATAAGTAGAGTTTCGTTTTTTTTCGTATCTTTTAGAAAATACTACTTGATTTTTTTGTAAAAATTTCGTAATATATATCTGTATGTGGAGTGATTTGTCCAAAAAGGAGGAAACACCGTTGTTAGAGATCAAATCGAATGGACGAGATGATGCAGCAGCAAACCTTCTGGTTATCGGTGTCGGCGGTGCCGGCAACAATGCTGTGAATGAGATGATAGAAGAGGGAATCCGTGGAGTTGATTTTATCTGCGTAAATACAGATATTCAGGTACTGAAGGAGTGCAAGGCACCGAAATGGATCCAGATTGGCGAGAAGCTGACCAAGGGACTCGGATGCGGAGCTGTGCCTGAGGTTGGTGAAAAGGCTGCAGAGGAGAACCGTGAGGAGCTCGCCGAGGCCGTTCGCGACGCAGATATGGTATTTGTCACCTGTGGTATGGGTGGCGGAACAGGTACAGGTGCAGCACCTGTCATTGCTCAGATCGCAAAGGAGATGGGCAAGCTTACTGTCGGTATCGTTACGAAGCCGTTTGCTTTCGAGGGCAAAAAGCGTATGAACAACGCTATCGGTGGTATCGACAAGCTGAAAAACTGTGTGGATACGCTGATCGTTATTCCGAACGAGAAGCTTCTTGCTATATGTGACCGCAGGACATCGATCCCTGATGCATTCAAGAAGGCTGATGAGGTTCTTCAGCAGAGCGTACAGGGTATCACGGATCTGATCAATACTCCGGCGCTTATCAACCTTGATTTCGCCGATGTTGTTACGGTCATGAAGGATAAGGGTATTGCTCACATCGGTATTGGTACCGGTAGTGGTGATGATAAGTGCGTAGATGCTGTGAAGCAGGCTATCAGCTCGCCGCTTCTTGAGACTTCGATTGATGGTGCTTCTCATGTTATCATCAATATCTCAGGTGATGTGAGCCTGATCGAGGCTAATGAGGCAGCATCCTATGTACAGCAGCTCGCAGGAGAGGAAGCGAATATCATCTTCGGTTCCATGTATGATGAGAATGCGCAGGATAGCGTGACCATCACGGTTATCGCAACGGGTATTGATGCTGTTGCTGCTACATCTGCAACAAGCTCAGTATTTGGCAGTGGGTTCTCAGGATCTGCAGCCAGACCGAGTTTCATGAGCAGAGCTACTGCTCCGACGTCCGCTTCGGCACCCGGTGCATCAGCTACTGCAAAGCCGCAGTCTTCGGGCTTGAGCTTTTTGAATAAGGGCTTTGGCGCGCAGGTAACTCGTCCGGCTCAGCCGGCAGCACAGCCTGCAGCTACATCGGCACCTCAGCCGAGTATTCCGAGATCACCGCAGGGTGGTGTAGTGAGCCAGTCTGTTGTCCATCCGTCAGGAACAGCAGCGACTACCTCACCGGCACAGGGACTGGGCGCAGTTTCTTCGGCACCGTCGACACCGTCGCCTGCTCCGGCACCTCAGCCGCAGAGTTCTTCTGCATCTGAGAGCGGTATCAAGATTCCTGATTTTGTCAGGAACAAAAAACAGAGTTAATACTATTTATAAAGGATAAAGGAGAAAGTTTCAAATGAGTACGTTACGTTTGCTTGCGACCATCGTGTACATCGTTGTATGTGTGCTTTTGGTCATCGTGGTATTGATGCAGGAAGGAAAGAATTCCGGTCTTGGAGCACTTTCGGGATCGTCTGATACTTATTGGACGAGAAACAAGGGGCGTTCAGCCGAGGGGATTCTGGTGAAGATCACACGCGTTGCGTCGGTTATCTTCGTAGTGTTGTCACTTGTTCTTTGTACGAATTGGCTTGACTGATACACAGGAAAAAATTGACTCCTTCCACTCATGGGAGGAGTTTTTTCATTGCAGACTTAGTGGCCATACCGTAGCAGCTGCATGCTACTCCGTATGGCCACGGGAACACTGGAACTGAAGAAAAAGGATTGCTTATGAGTAGGAATAAGATAGAATTACCTGTGTATACAGGTGAATACATGGGAACGAAACAGGGATTTGGTTTCGTTAGTGTTGAAGGATTGGACGACGACGTTTTTATACCTGAGAGGCGGACCCGTGGTGCGATGAACGGGGATGTTGTCAAGGTTATCGTGACCAGGGAGCGTTCCGGTGGAAGGCATAAGTCAGAGGGTGAGATCGACAGGGTGCTTAAGCATGCTGTGACCGGATTTGTCGGGACATTTCAGAGGAATGGAAAGACGACATTTGTTTTGCCGGATGACAACAAGCTTCCGGATCTGTATGTTCCGAAGGGAAAGACGCATGGCGCGAAGGATGGTCAGAAGGTTCAGGTGACGATCACCGAATACGCTTCTGAAGGCAAAAGCCCTGAGGGAGCCGTGACCAGGGTGCTTGGTTATCTGGATGAGCCCGGAGTTGATGTGGAGAGTGTCATCAGAGGGATGGATATCGCGACCGAGTATCCGGAGGATGTTATCCGTCAGGCGAAAAAACTTCCGTCATCGGTCTCCAGAGCTGAGAGAAAGGGAAGAACTGATTTTAGAAATCTTGTTACTGTAACGATCGATGGTGAGGATACCAAGGATTTTGATGATGCCATAACTCTTTCTTCCGATGGTGACGGGTATGTGCTTGGCGTACATATAGCTGATGTGAGTCACTACGTGACTCCAAACAGTCCGTTGGATCGCGAGGCGAGGAGTCGCGGAACGAGTATTTACCTTGCTGATCGTGTGATACCGATGTTGCCGAAAAAGCTGTCAAATGGTATATGCTCACTGAATGAAGGTGAGGACAGGCTTACGCTTTCATGTGTTATGAAGATTGATAAAAACGGAAAGGTGGTGTCTCATGAGATCACCGAATCCGTGATAAACGTCAATGAGCGCATGACCTATCATGACGTAAGCGAACTCTTGAAGATAGCTGAGAAGGCAGGTTTGACATCTGAGCATGGAGTGCATACTCGTCATATCAAAAAAGCCGCGAAGGAGCTCGGAGATGAAGCGGTGGCACTTTACGCTAAGTATAAAAAACGTATCGCTTGGTATGTCCTTATGGATGAACTTGCGGCGAAGATGCGCAAGCGTCGTGAGAAAAAAGGGTCAATAGATTTTGATCTGCCGGAGTGTAAGATAGATCTTGATGCTTCAGGAAGACCGACAGATATCTATCCGTATGACAGAAACGTTGCGACAAGGATCATCGAAGAGTTCATGCTGGCTGCGAACAGGACGGTCGCTGAGGAGGCATACTGGCTGGAACTTCCGTTTATCTACAGATGCCATGATGAGCCCGAGAGGGAAAAGATCAAGGATCTTGCAAGAGTGACATCCTATTTCGGACATACGATGAAGATCGGACAGGACAAGATTCATCCGAAGGTTATCCGTTCACTCATGGATGATATCAAGGGAGAGCCGGAGGAGTCATTTTTGACGCAGCTTGCTCTGCGTGCCATGATGAGAGCTGAGTATCGTGTGACTAATGACGGGCATTTTGGTCTGGCGGCGAAGTATTATTCACACTTTACTTCACCGATAAGGCGATATCCTGATCTGGCGATACATAGAATCTTAAAAGAGTATCGGCATGGTAAGCTCACGCCGGAGAGGTTGTCTTATTATGCGGATAATCTTGCGGCCACAGCGAAGCTTGCTTCCGAGAGAGAAAGGCGGGCTGATGATGCCGAGAGAGAGGTTGATCGTATCAAGAAGGTCGCCTTTATGCAGGATCATATCGGTGATGAGTATGAGGGTGTTATCAGCGGAGTGACAAGCTGGGGGATCTATGTTGAACTGCCGAACACTGTTGAGGGCATGGTGAGACTCAGCGATATGACAGATGATCGTTATGATTATGAGGAGGATAAGTTCCGCGTTGTGGGTCATCGCTCCAGAAAAGAATATAGACTCGGGCAGACGGTGCGCGTGCAGGTTGCGCGCGTCGATCTTCAGATGCGGACTATTGATTTTTTGATGCTTGATGTCGAGTGATTGACCATATCGTAGCAGTGGCGTACGGCCATACCGTAGCATATGTGGCGGCCATACCGTAGAAGTTCAGTTGAACCTCAGGGGATCGCTTGCGCTCATGGTTTTTACGCAGCGGTGCATGCGCTGAGAAAACTCTATGAGTTTTCAATACCAGCGCTACGCACCGGCGTAAAAACAGCCCCTTCGGTTCTGCCTGAATTCTACTCTGTATGGCCGTGGGATGCTTGGCAAAGGTTCATGGCCGTGGGGTGTTTGGCAATATAACTATATAGCAAAGGATTGAAATGATTATGGGAAGTACATCAAAAAAAATGATCGCGAATAATAAAAAAGCCAGGCATGATTACTTCATCGAGGAGACGTATGAATGCGGGATTGAGCTGGTCGGTACTGAGGTGAAATCCATCAGGATGGGACACTGTTCGCTGAATGAAGCATTTGTGCGTATTGACAAGAACAATGAAGTGATGCTGTATGGAATGCATGTGAGTCCGTATGAGAAAGGGAATATTTTTAATCGCGATCCCCTAAGGGCTCGCAAGCTTTTGATGCATAAAAGTGAGATCAGAAAACTGATCGGCAAGATAAAGGAGAAGGGCTATACTCTGATACCCATGGAGGTATACTTTAAGGGCTCGCTTATCAAGGTTGAGATAGCACTTGCCAAAGGTAAAAAGCTTTATGACAAGCGTGAGGATATCAAGAAAAAGGATCTTAAACGATCGGCCGAAAGAGATTTTAAGGTTAAACTGTAAGCTGTATTTCATTTGTTGCGGATTTGACGAACAACTGAAAAAAGATATCATTATGTGAGGTTACTATGGATCAGAACAAGAAAAAGATTAGTGTCGGCGTTGTTTTGGCTATCATATTTGGTGCGTTGATCATGCTTGGGATCATCGCAGGTCTCATTTATATGGTGATGCCGTCGGGTGTTTTTGGATCGGGCAGATCGGAAAACAGCGGAAGCTCGAACATTTTCGACTCGAATGATTTCGACCATACGAGAGACGGGGATGGTTATGATGCGTCGAGACCTGTTTCGAAGCAGATGCCTTTGGATCAGTTTATGGAGGTTGACGTAAATGTCGAAAGCATGACTGTGATCATAAAGCCGGGAGATAAGTATGAGGTTGATTATGAGACTGTTGAAGGGCTGGAGCCTAAGATCAGTCAAAACGGAAAAAGCTTAAGCATCATTCAGCAGGGCAGCATCAAAAATCCTATGCAGGATTACATGAGTGAGCTTTATATCATGGTCCCTCAGAACGAGCCACTTGCAAAAGTCAGGATCAATTGTGGTGGTTCTCATATTCATATCAGGGATGTGACCGTATATATAAACGAGTTGATCACGGGTACAGGCGATATAGTGGTGGCCAATGTAAACAGTCAGTCGACCGCTGCAAAAACCGACTCGGGGATCATAACCATGGAAAGCGTAGATATGGGTCAGTCCGAGCTCGCTTCCAATACAGGAGACATTACGGTCAGAGCGAGCAGATTCGGTGATATCAATTCAAGCACAGATTCAGGAAACATTCACGTAGAGGGAAGTGTAGAAGATTTCTCCAAATACAATATGAACCTGGTATCCGGTCAGGGGAAGGTCATTATTCAATCACAGGAGCAGGGCAGCAATTATATAACCTCCGGTGGGGTTTTCGCCATGAATATGGCTACCAACACCGGTGATATCAGCGTTCAGTAGAGCTAACAGGGATAACAGTAACAGGACCATATTAGGGTAGTTTTGATTTATCAGAGCGAGGAAATAAGTGAATATGAAATTGTTTGATATCGATGATGCCGAGACTGCCGGGCGCGCAACTATAATGCTCATAATACTGGCTCCTGCAACAATCTTTATATGCTTTTCACGTATTGCAGGAGTATTCTACCAATACACGAGAAAAGTGAGGTGATACGGTGTTAAAGAAAAATATCATAAATCGATCCGATATGATTTCGTGTGCATTATGTATGGATGCACCTTGTTCGAGTGCATGCAGGGCGATCAATCCCGCGAAAGCGTTGTTTGGGATATGGATGGATGATCAGGATGTGGCTGCGCTTCGTCTGAAGGCGGACAATCCATGTGTGGATTGCCAGACACCTTGCGAAGCGGCGTGTGTAAATTCCGGCAGAGTTCCGATCAGGCAGATCGTGTGCGATTTATATGATAAAGTGCGCCCGGAGGCAGAGATTGAGTTGCCGCAGGATGAAAACCGACTTGTCGCAGATCTGTGCGGTATTCCTTTGGAAAACCCGTTTTTGCTTTCTTCATCCGTGGTAGCATCCACATATGACATGTGTGCAAGGGCATTTGAGGCCGGGTGGGCCGGAGCTTGTTTTAAGACGATCTGCTCGCTTGATATTCATGAAGCATCACCTCGTTTTTCAGCGATCAAGGGAGATAATGGAAGTATCATAGGGTTTAAGAACATCGAACAGTTGTCTGATCATAGTGTGGCGGAAAACATGGCCATTTTCAGGCAGCTGAAAAAGAATTATCCAAACAAGTTTATCCTTGCATCTATCATGGGACAGGATGAGGCAGAGTGGGGGGCGTTAGCTAAACTGTCCGAGGAAAATGGTGCTGATGCGGTTGAATTAAACTTCTCGTGTCCCAACATGCAGGAGGACGGGTTGGGCTCAGATATCGGGCAAATCCCTGAACTGGTTGAGAAATACACGGCAGCGGCTAAAAGAAGTACTACGATACCGGTATTGGCTAAGCTCACCCCTAATGTCGCCTCGATGAATCCGGCGGCAGAAGCCGCCCTGCGTGGTGGCGCCGATGGTATCGCAGCGATCAATACCATAAAAAGCATTGTCGGGGTTAATCCATATACATATGTTTCGGCACCCGCGGTCAGAGGCAGATCGGCAGTCGGAGGATATAGCGGAACTGCGGTGAAGCCGATAGCACTCAGGTTTATTGCGGAGATGGGACAGAATCCTGCTCTTAAGGGGATGCATATCAGCGGTATGGGCGGAATAGAGACTTGGAGAGATGCACTTGAGTTTATCCTGATGGGCGCGGGCTCATTGCAGATCACCACAGCCGTGATGCAATACGGATACAGGATCATTGATGATCTGAAAGAGGGATTGAATTATTATCTGGCTCAAATGGGGATACGTTCCGTCAAAGATATTGTCGGAGCCGGTCTTGCCAGTGTGAGTGACACTACCGACGTACTGGAAAGGGATACGATTCTATTTCCTGAATTTGAAATAGAAAAATGCAACGGATGCGGAAGATGCGTCATTTCCTGTAATGATGGAGGCCATCAGGCTATCCGGTTTGAAGGACGTATTCCGAAAATTGACGGGAGCAGGTGTGTAGGATGCCATTTATGCAGACTCGTATGTCCACAGGATGCGATACATCCGGCGCGAAAACGGATCAGCAGATTATCACGATAGGGGCGCTTGGAACGAAAGGCTCTCTTGTGTGCGTATACTATCCTGATTACATGGATGGGATCAATGCCGCCGGATGGCATCTGCATTTTCTCTCAGATGATAAAAAACATGGCGGTCATGTATTTGATGTAAGCCTCACGCAGGGGGATGCCTCTTTTTTGTCGGATTACCAGCGTAGAGATAAAGATTCCGGACACTCCTGCGTTTGATACATATGCGCTGAAAGGCGCGTCGCAGGATGAAATCAAAAGCGTGGAACAGGGGAAGGGGGCAACAAAGTGATTTGGTTAGCCCTTGTAGTTTTGACGGTAATTTCGTGGTCGTCAACCGCCTTACTTTACTTGCTGTCTATCCGGCTTTCGTGATGATAGGAGGCCGTATCATCATGAAAGAAAAACTCAGCAGAATCCAGTATATTCTGCTGTTAGGAATAATCGCCGGAAGCGTTATGGTTGTTGCGAGTAATGTGTTCTAAAAAAAGAAAGTGAGAACAGATGATGAAGAAAATCAGAAAAATAATGAGTGTAGTCATGGTTGGAGTTTTGCTGATAGGAGCTATTATTTCTGCCCCGGCAGAAGCTTCAGCGAAGAAACCCGCTCTTGCATATGAAAGAGTTTCTATTTTGGTAGGTGACAGTGCTACCATCAAAATAAAGAATACAATAAAAAAGAGCGTAAAGAAACTCACGGTAAGCGTTAAGGACAAATCGATCGTATCGGCTGTGGCTGCCGGTGCAGGGAAAAAGACGGCGATACGGATCAACGGAAAGAAGACGGGAAGCACAACTGTTTATCTGAAGATTAAGACCAAGAAGACGTATAAGCTTTCTCTAACTGTAAGGGTTGTAAAAAAAGAGAAACAGGAGTATAAACCAATCAAAGCTGACAGGGCCGGTTTTTCTATCTGGCCTATAACGGATGAACTGTTTTACAGAATGAAACAGGGAAATACATATAAAGAGGATTGTATAGTTCCACGTGAGGATCTGCGATACATACAGGCATTGCACAAGGATAAGGATGGGAATGTGCATCAGGGAGAGATGGTGGTGCACAAGCTCATCGCTGAGGATGTTCTGGAAATACTCGAAAAACTATATGATGCGGACTATCCGATTGAGCGGATGGTATTACCTGATAATTATATGGCGGATGATGAAACCCAGATGAGGGATAACAATTCATCCAGTTTCAATTTCCGATTCATATCGCATACGACCACGGTATCGAAACATGGTTTGGGAATGGCTGTTGATATCAATACCCTGTACAACCCGTACCACAAATTCGTGACAAACGAGGATGGTACAGTGAAGGAATTGATAGAGCCGGCAACCGGCGCGCCTTATCTCGACAGGACGAAAGATTTTGATTATAAGATTGAAAAGGATGACCTGTGCTACCGGCTTTTCATCGAAAAAGGATTTGAATGGGGCGGTGACTGGACAGACCGCAAGGATTATCAGCACTTTGAACTTCCGACATCGATTACCAGTGTCTATTCCGACATGTATTCCAAGGGCATGAAAGGCGAGTCGGATGGGGATAAGAATGCGGAGGCGATTGGGATTATCGGTGCGATGGAGGAAGAAGTCAGCCTCCTGAAGAAGACAGCCGGTATCAAAAAAACAACGAAGATTGCCGGTATGGAGTTTTGCGAGGGTACCATCGAAGGGAAAAGTGTTGTCATCGTACAGTGTGGTATGGGAAAAGTCAATGCCGGTATATGTGCGAACACACTGATCAACAATTATGGTTGCGTAAAGATCATCAATTCCGGTGTTGCCGGTTCACTGGACAATAAACTGGATATCGGAGATATTGTTGTGTCGGTTGACGCTGTTCAGCATGATTTTACCGTAGAGGCAATCGGATTTGCAAAGGGAGAAATACCATATACCGGCCTTTATGCATTTCCGGCGGATGAGTCGATGCGTAAGGCGGCGGTCGCGGCCGTGCAGGAGAACTTTCCAAATATCCATGTCTATGAAGGAAGAATCTGTTCCGGGGATCAATTCATTTCCTATAAAGAGCAGAAGGAAAAGATCGTATCTGACTTTGGCGGATTGTGTTGTGAGATGGAGGGAGCAGCTATCGCACAGGCATGTTATCTGAATGGTACGCCCTTTGTGGTGTTGCGGGCCATCTCGGATAAATCCGATGGATCTCATAGTGTCGAATATGAATCTTTTAAGAAAGAAGCTGCCGAAACCTGTGCAAAGAGCGTTTTGGCCATGCTGAAAAATATCAGGTTGAAAAAGGAGGGCAACCAATGAGATCGGAGAAAACGGGAAAAGAAGTAACTATTTTTCTCCCATAGAAGAATTGCTCCTTCTGACAGAATCTCAAGAGGAGTGTAGCGCCTTTTTTTGAATTTATACTTGACAAGTTATATAAGCTGTGTTATAACTGTACTAGGATAACTAATACAGTTATAACACAGTTATTTTTTATCCTGGAAACTTATCGTTTCCAAACTATCCATAGTTTCACTATCCATAAAGAAAGAAGAGAGAAAGAAATCCCCGCTTATTAAGCGGGGACTGCCGCAAGGCAGACAGAGAGGGAGGGGGGGCCATTGATACAGGTCAACTACAGAGCTGCG
>CAMVOY010000046.1 GCA_947169235.1 uncultured Lachnospiraceae bacterium
AAAAGCCCTGCATTAGCAAGGCATTTTTTTATCACATATTATCCACCCAAGTGTCGAAAACGCGCTTTGCGATGGGCACGGCAACAGCTCCGCCCGTACCGCCTTTCTCGACAAGCACACAGACAGCGAGCTTTTTCTTTTTATATGATGCGTATCCGACGAACCAGGCATGCGAATCAGAGGATCCTGCCTTGAACTCGGCAGATCCGGTCTTTCCTGCGGCCTTATAAGGAGTTCCATAATAAAGAGCCGTCGCGGTACCGCTTTTTACGGTCTCTCTCATCAGGTTGTGCATCGTCTTCGATTCTTCTTTTGAAATCGGCTGTCCGAGACTTTTTTTCGATGTCTGCCTGATCATCTTTCCATCGAACGAGGATATCCCGTCAACTATATAAGGCTTCATCAGTTTACCGCCATTGGCTACGGCGCAGGCCAGTAATATGTTCTGTAACGGAGTGACCAAAACATCACCCTGTCCGATGGATGCCTGCATGATATCTCCCTTTGACGTAGAATCAGTTGACTGAAACTTTGATATACTCTTTTCCATCTTGTCCATGGGGATGACCTTGTTGAAATACATGCTCTCGCAGAGGTTTCTCCATCCCGCGACATTTAGCTTTGCTCCGATAGTACAAAATGCCGTATTACATGACTTTGCAAATGCGGTTTTTAAGTCTACCTTTCCATGAACATTTCCACCGTAGCATCTGATCTTCCCACCGTCTCCGGTACCGATGCTGCCCTTGCATTTATACTTAAAATCATTATAATCAATATTCTGTCTGATATATGCCAAAGCGGTATACATTTTAAAAGTAGATCCCGGAGGATACAGGCCTTGCGTAGCGCGATTTATGAGGGGCGAATCCTCTCCGGCATTATTCGTCAACTGTTCCCAGGATTTCTCAGTGATATTGTTGGGATCGTAGCTCGGTTTCGAAACCATGGTTAAAATCCTTCCGGTCTTCGGCTCCATAGCTATCACAGCTCCGCGGCGGGCTCCGAGCGCCTCACTCGCGGCCTGACTCATGGAAGCATTAAGTGATGTGATAACGTTGTTTCCGGGACTTTTTTTACCCTCAAACTCATTTATTATTTTGTTAAACGGATTAAGATTCGAGTTTAAAAGCTCATAATTCTCGGACGACTCGAGTCCTGTCGCTCCATATGAATAATGGCCTACCACATTTGCAAAAAGACTGTCGTACGGATAAACTCTCGTCTCCTTACCCTTTTTGCCGGTCACTGTCTTTGCCAATACCTTGCCATCGGAAGAAACGATATTCCCGCGAGTCACATGTTTTGCCCAAATATCGGATCTTTTATTTGCAGGGTTGTTAAGCACCCTATCAGAGTCCTTAACAATAAACACAATAAGATACACTGATAGCGCCATGAATAACGCTATAAAAATGTATGTAACTATCGCCATCGATTTCTTCATAACCAACGTCTCCATTTAGTATTAGTAGGGCCGACTTTTCACGACTCTGTTGAGGGGAGATTCGGAGGGAACTCTACGAGTTCCCTGCGCAGAAGTGAGCGCCCCCGAGACAGACGAGTGAAAATCAGTCGCCCGGAGGTTTTGCATGTATCTTGCTATCCATAACATACATTCCCTGTATCACCGCAAAAATAACGATCGTCGCTATGATGGACGATCCACCGTATGATATCAGAGGCAGTGTGACTCCCGTTGACGGGATAAACTTAGTCGCACCGCCGATGCATATAAACACCTGGAACACCAATACCACACCGAGTCCGAATGCACAAAGTCTGTAGAAGGCATTTTTCATCTTCATGGCAACGTTCACGAACATGATAAAGCTGGATATGTACACCAGGATCAGACAGATCGCGAACGCGACACCCAGTTCCTCTGCTATAGCCGAAAAGATAAAATCCGAATCGACCACCGGCACACTCTCCGGCAGCCCCTGTCCGAGCCCCATCCCCATGATGCCTCCGGTTCCTATCGCAAAAAGACTCCTGCATATCTGATAACCTGCATCATTTATATGCGCCCATGGATTGTTCCATGCCTTCACTCGTATCTGCACATGCGTAAATATCTTGAACGCGACGAATGCGGCACCGGCACCCACTCCGAGTCCGGCAAGGATATAAAGCCACTGCCCCGTCGCCACAAAAAGCATCATCAGATATGTAAAGAAAAATATCAAGGCACCGCCGAGGTCTTTTTCCAGGACAAGCACACCCACATGCGCCGCAGCAAGTATCGTAACCAGTACGACCCACTTGAAATCAGTCCTTTTTGAAAGCATCGAGGCGATGAAGAAAACATATATTATCTTAACAAACTCCGAAGGCTGCAGTTCGAAACCACCCAATGAGATCCAGTTTCTCGCGCCGTAATGCTCCACACCGATAACGAAAACCAGCACCAGCAAAAACAGTCCGGCTATCACATACGGCACCGCAAGATTCTCCCAAACCGTGTATCTGTCGATCAGATAAGGCACCAGAAGGCAGACCGACATTGCAATAGCGGCCATCAAAAGCTGCTTGATACCGTTGCCGGGATTCAATCGGATCTGCATGATAAACCCGATCATCAAACACAACATCATATTGTTCAGAATAAGTCTCGAAAGCCCCTGATATATCTTTTGATAAAGAATGATAAAAACGATATAGAATAACAGGCCGAGCACCAGCGCAGCTATCGTCTTTACGGACGTGTCCGTAAGTACCAAAACAGCCGAGCACAACAAATACAGAAGCACGGTCACTACTCTCTGGCTTCTGTAGATAGCAAGTTTTTTCGCTTCAGTGCTGCCTACAAATGAGATAAAGCTGAGAAAAACATATACAACTATCAGAAATACCAGAATGTATCTCGATATGTCAGCTACAACTACAACCATTTACTCAAAACCTCTTTCACTTCATCTTCTGTTTCTACGGAAAAATCAATCCTATAACCTGATCCGTCTTTTCCGTGGACATCATCATCCATACCCGAAGGCTCTTTTGTGTATATCACGCGATAGCCTACACCCTCCGGCTTAACAACGATAAACTCATCCCGCTTCGGCGTCCTGATCTCGCCTTCTTTGATCTGATGCGCACTTGTCATAACGGGAATCCTGCCGTATGATCTTTTCGGCATCTGCACGATGCCCATCTGCTCATAAAACTTCCTTGCAAGTGAGTTTTCCATGTACATGTTTTCATCGGCGAACATCGGAAAGCTCTTCGCGTATTTATTCCTGAAAACGATGGATGCCAGACTGTTTACCACAAATAATACGCTGTGAGGTTTTGCATCCGACTTTGTGACAGATTCCTCTTCAGCCTTTCTCACGGCAGAATCCTTCGTGAAACATTTTTCAAAAAAATCTGCAAGTTCGGGCAATTTTTCTTCTTTTTCCGTTCCTCTGAACGCTCTCGGGAGACTGAACGCCCACACAATATCTGACTTGTACTTTCTGAAAACCATCCACATGGTGTGTATCTTGTCGAGCTGAACCCCCGAAAAACCGCCAAGTTTCACGTGTAACACGATTTCACCCTTCCGTGAAACATCTTTCAAAAATGCCACGACACACTCCAGCTGTTCCATGTTCGCGATGCTGATCCAAGTCGCTTTTTTTATTCCCGAAATGTCAGGATCATTCACAGCTTCAGAAGATGAATCATGCTCAGATTTATCATCCGGAGTGTTTCTCGCTGATACTCTCGCCCTTGCGATACGACCGGCGAGAGTCGCTTCTGCCCATGCCTTTAAAGCAGCTTTCTCAAGGTCGTCTATCGCGATCCTTCTCAGCTCCTTGATAGCTTTCAGAGGGATAAACGCTCCCTCATCCATATCTACAACGAGAGCATCCCAGGTATAGCCCGTACCTCCGAGAGACGAAAGCCTCTCTCTGACATCAAGACTCGTTACCGGTGTCTTGCTCGCAGGTTCAACCATCATACCTGAAGCACTCACGCTGACGGTTTTTCTCTCTAAGTCCATCACCTCGTGCTGACCGGCCTGTTCAGGCTTTGCAGGTACAAATATATCCGCGGATATCGTAAGACTTGCAGCCTGACCGATCTTCCCGGTCCATTTCCCGCGTATGGGCAGCATGCTCTTAAGTCCGCTTTCACCTATCATACCACCGATCATCGACAAAAGCGTGGCATTTTTCGTTCTATATATCTCATCACCCTCTGATACGGAGGAAAAGCCGATCGAAACATCGGCTATCGATCCGCTCATGGCACCTGCTCCGACAGTAAACTCATACACCGTCTCGCCGGATGAGTTTCTGATAGCCAGAACATCATGCGGATACAGCTGTTTTTCAATAAGTATCTCGCAGGATGACTCCTTTATCTGGCGAGTACGGTTAACTGCAGTCACGTGACCGACCCTGAGACCGAAATGCCCTTTGATACGCGGCTCTATAGTAGGTTCATCGGGCTTGGCAAAAAGGTAGGATGAAAAGAATCCTCCTCTGTTGTAGAGCTCCATCGCATTCCTGCGCTCTTTGTGAAGAACACTTTCGGTATTCTCAACGAGATCTCTGTAGTGATCATATCCCTCATCCAGATAGATATCACTGTAGCGTCTGTACAGATACGCCAGGTATGAAGCGTACTCCATACTCTTCATACGGCCTTCTATCTTGAACGAATCGATCCCTGCTTCGATGAGCTCAGGGATGTGTAACAGCGTCTCTGAATCCTTTGAGTTCAGTTCATAAGATGTTTTGCCGCTATCCGGCCTGGTATAAGGGAGCCTGCATGGACCCGCACACATACCGTGGTTTCCGCTGCGTCCGCCGATGTACTCGCTCATCAGACACCACCCCGAGTAGCATACACAGAGCGCTCCATGCACGAACACCTCTATCTCAAGATCAGTCTGCGCCCTGGCAGTCCTGATCTCCTCTATACTTAACTCTCTGGCAGGAACAAATCTCGTCACTCCGTACGGACGGAGCAACTCTGCCTCCTCACCCGAAAAAATAGCCATCTGCGTACTTGCATGCAGATCAAGTGTCGGAAAAGCTTCATGAAGCTTTATAATCACGCCCGGATCCTGTACGATGGCAGCATCAAGTCCTGCTTCAACCAAAGGCCCGATCAGAGTTACAAGTTCATCGAGCTCACTGTCCGTAAGGAGTGTATTTGTTGTAAGGTAAATACGTTTTCCGCGGAGATGAGCATAGGTGATCGCCCGGATAAGCTCCTCTGTCGTGGGATTTTTCGCGAACGCCCTTGCTCCGAACCTCTGCGCGCCCACGTAAACAGCATCCGCGCCCATATCAAGCGCGGCATACAGTGTTTCTATGGACCCCGCCGGGGCGAGGATCTCGGGATTTTTCAACATATCATTCACCATTTCATCCGAATACGACTTAGAATCTATAGTATCATATACAAGTAAGAAGCCCCGGCTTAATCGTCGGGGCTTTCGTCCTATCATTTTTTATTCTTAATCGTGGTCTCAAGCTCTACGATCTTTTTCTCTGAGTCTGAGAGCTTCTTTTCAAGCTCCTTTATCTTTGCTTCCTGCTTTGATATCTTGTCCTCACGGGCGATGATCTCATGTTTCATATCAAGCACCAGCTTATCCTTCAACTCACGGTCGCCCCTGATCTCATCGGCAACACGCTTCTCCTTGAAGTAATCGTCGGCGATATTGATCGCCAAAAGAGCGTTTCTCATGTCCAGGTCAAGCCTGATGTAGTCTTTATTCTTTTTCAATGCACCGAGTTTCCTGTTGATGTAGGTCGCTACATGCTGCAGATACTCGTCACTCTCAAAGCCTGCTATAGTATAGGTTCTCCCGTCAATCAACACATCAGTCGTCGTCTGATCCTGCATATGTTTCTCCTCCAATTAATCCCCGTGACCCCTCACGGCTCATCTGATAGAATCATTCTATCATAACTCGGTTTCATTTACAACTCTTATTTCATTAATCCGGTCAAAATATCGAATACTGTATTTGATTTCTATCATTCATACTGTTCATCAAAATACTCTTCAATTGGTTTGATTTGGCAGTCATCGAAACCGAGTTTATCGAGGCTGATCTTTTTTCTCGTCTCTCTGACCTTTTTCTCACCCTTTAGCTTATACTCAATTCTGACCTTACCGGTCTTTTCTTCGTACCAGCTTTTGCATACAGTAACCGGACTCTGTTCAAGTTTATCCTCAGGTATCCCAAGCAGGTCAAAAATAGATGATTCCCGGTATCATCAAGCCGATTACGAGCAAACCGCAGATCACCAACCCTACAACTGTTTTGGCCTTTCTTGTCATTTTTTTATGCATCGATAATCTCTCCGGCCCTATAGCATTCGGCTAGGTAATCACGAGGTTGATAGTATAAATCCGTATTGAAATTCAAAATCTTATCAGCAATCCAGGAAGAAAATACCTGTTTAATCGCGTCAGGCTTTTCCTCATCACCACCAACATCCTCTATAAGGCGCTCAAATACACGTCCGATATCCCAATAACTGGGCACCTCATACCTGGCATTTCCGGTATTATCATAGCTCCCGGTCGCAATGTCCCTTCTATTCACAAAATCATCAGCTACCTTTTCAATAGGCTCGCAATGAAAAACATCTGAGTAGTCATAAATCCTTTTCACATCGTCCCCCAACAGATTTACAACATCACTTCGGCTGTTCTTTGTACTCCTGCCTAGGTATTCAATCAAACTGCATGTATAGAAAAGTTTATCATCATGATTCATGGACTTCATCTCCTCTCACAAACGACAGTGTTGTCAATGCAGCCTCTGTATGGAAACTTATCTGATGAGTTGGCTTTTTGAACTTAGCTAATTCCCAGAACTGTTCTCTCGACAGCCTGTTATCCAAGAAATCCTGAACATAATTAAAAATGGTATCATCAGCCATAGGTCCTTCAACGATATCATAATCGTGAGATACTCCACTTCTACAAGCCACAATAAAGTCTAGCCACTCTTCGGACAAGTCAGGAAAACGCAGTATCTTTAAATCAGGTTTCTCAGTATACTCATACACATTGACGATACCATCACCAAACCGTGTTGCCCATCTTTCAGCCTGGTCTCTGAACTCTGTACAATAAAAGCCATAATAGAAATCTTTATTAAACTTTGCAATTCGGATTTCCGGTTTTTCAACTATTACCGTGCTCCCGTGATATATTTCCATTTACTATCCCTCCATAATGTATCAGCAGTATATCAATCGTGATTGCTTGGCATTTCAAGGCAGCAGGTAGCGATACGCCTCATCGGTCACGACGCGCCCGCGCGGTGTACGGGCCAGCAGTCCTTTTTGTATCAAAAACGGCTCGTACACGTCCTCTATGGTACCTGCATCCTCACCGATGCTTACCGCTATGGTCTCAAGACCCACCGGACCTCCGCCGTAGTGGTCGATCATCGCCATAAGAAGCGCCCTGTCTACCGAATCAAGTCCGAGCTTATCCACCTCAAGGATATCCATCGCCTTATCGGCAACCTCGAGAGTAATCTCCCCATCAAATCTGATCTGAGCGAAATCCCTGACACGCTTTAAAAGCCTGTTCGCTATACGCGGCGTACCTCTTGATCGTCTGGCTATCGCCATAGCTCCGTCTTCGTCGATAGGCACTTTTAGAACCTTCGCCGATCTCGTGACGATCTCAGCCAGCTCCTTCTCATCGTAGAACTCGAGCCTGTGGATCACGCCGAAACGGTCTCTGAGCGGCGCGGTAAGCATACCTGCTCTCGTAGTCGCCCCAATCAGAGTAAAATGTGGCAGATCAAGTCTGACACTCCTTGCAGCAGGCCCCTTACCTATCACGATGTCTATACCGAAATCCTCCATCGCAGGATACATAACCTCTTCTACCTGACGGTTCAGTCTGTGTATCTCATCGACGAACAGAATATCTCCTTCGTTAAGATTGTTCAGGATCGACGCCATATCTCCGGGTTTCTCTATAGCAGGCCCCGATGTGATCTTGATCCCGACATCCATCTCGTTCGCTATGATCTGCGCAAGAGTCGTCTTTCCCAGTCCCGGCGGACCGTAAAGAAGTACATGATCAAGAGCCTCGCCACGCTCCTTAGCCGCGTCGATGTAGACCTTCAGCGTTTCCTTCGCCTTCTTCTGACCGACATACTCAGATAAAAGCTTAGGGCGCAGACTGTTTTCAATCTTATAGTCTTCCTCAATCAGTTCTGTTGATATCACACGTTTTTCCATATCAAATCACCTTTAATGCCTGCTTAAGTATAGCTTCCGTATCTATATTCGAATCCAAAGCAATAACGCTCTTGACCGCACGCATAGCATCCGTCGAAGAATACCCAAGTGCCACGAGAGCCTCTATCGCGTCCTTCGCAGCATCCGAGTCACCCGTCGGTGCTGAAGCCGTTCCCGCAGGCCTCTCCGCAGCTATAAAGTCATCCGCATCGCACTTATCTCTCAGTTCGAGAACCACCTTCTCAGCAGTCTTCTTCCCGATACCCGGTGCTTTCGCTATCGCTTTCGAGTCATCAGCGAGTATCGCAAACCGCAGCTGATCGACATCGAGCGTAGAAAGGATACCAAGAGCCCCCTTCGGACCTACACCGTTTACTGTTATCAGCATCTTAAAGAAGTCGCATGCATCACGAGTCAGAAACCCATATAACTGCATCAGATCCTCACGCACATGAAGATATGTGTACAGCCTGACCTCCTCACCCGCATGCGGCATCTGCTCAAGCTCCGATGCAGGCACGAATATCTCGTAGCCTACGCCGTTATTCTCAAGCAACACGTAGTTCTCATGCACGCTGTCTACTATTCCTTTAATAAATCCGATCATTACTTATCACCTCATCAGTCCGCTACGCGGACAGCTTCTCCTCAAGGAGAAGCCTATATTCAGAATTGCGTTTACCCCGCACGGAACTTTTCACACTAACGAATCAAACACCTTGAGAATGAACTGTGCAAGCTTTCTAAGCCGCGGTCTGTGCTTCCACTCATCATACGTTATCTCTCTACTCACGCGGATAGTCTCGGTTATGTCGCTCTCAACACTGCCGACGAACTGCCTGTCATAAACCCATATACCGTTCTCGTAATGAAGATAAAAGCTTCGGTAATCCATGTTTACCGTACCCACGATAACACTATGCTCATTCATGATCACCTTGGTATGGATGAATCCCGGGGTGTACTCATATATCCTGATGCCGTTTTTCAAAAGCACTCCGTAATTGTACTCCGTCATCCATTTGATACGCTTTTTATCTGGGATATTCGGCGTGATGATACGCACGTCAACACCCCTTAACTTCGCTTCAACGAGCGAATCAATCATCATGTCCTCGAGGATCAGATACGGTGTCGTCACAAAAAGCTTCCGCTCCGAATACTGGATCATCTGCTTGTAAGCGATCCCGAAAAAGCTCCTCGGTCCCAGCGCAGGTCCGTCCCTGAGCACATGGCAGTAAACATCATTTATGGGTGACGGCTTCATGGTACGATATCTGTTAAAATTGATCTTTTCCTCCGGCAGACATGCATGCCACATCTCCAGAAACGTGATCGTCATACCCCATACCGCATCACCGCTCACACGTATCCCGGCATCCTTCCAGACGCCGAAGCGCTCAACCAGATTGGCATACTCATCTGCGATATTGAACCCGCCTGTATAGGCATACTCACCGTCTATAACAACGATCTTCTGATGCGTCCTGAAGTTCATGTAAAGCTTGTTCACATAACGGCCGATCGGATTGAATACGACCACCTCGATCCCTTCTTCTCGAAGCGACGAAGCAAAGGTTGTCGGCGTACGCATCAGAGCACCGAAGTCATCAAACATAAACTTGACCTCTACGCCCTCTCTGCGTTTTTTCACGAGAAGCTCATGAAGCTTATCCCAGAGCGCGCCCTCGGCAACTATAAAAAACTCCAGAAAAATAAACCGTCTCGCATTCTCAAGCTTTTCAAAGATATCATCTAAAACGAGCTCACCCATCTCAAAATATACAGCCTCGTTATTTTTGCATAACGGCATCCCCTCGGCATCCATATACGAGGACAATCTCGAGGAGACAGGATGCTGTCTGCGAAATGTATCCGAGACCTCAGGATATTTGATGAGCTGTTTGTCGATCCATGCGAAACGCTTGGCGATCTGGCGGTTTAGGGCATTTTTCTTGCCGACACGGCCAAACATGAAAAACATCACGATACCGGCGATAGGCAAAACAACAACGATCGACAGCCAACCGAACTTGTAGCTCATGGACCTGTCATCGTTTGTCAGAAGAAGGATCGCGAGGATCCCACACCCCTCGGTGAGCAGATAGAATGCCGATGAAAACTGTCCCAAGAAAAACGGTATGGCAATAATGATGGCGAACTGAAGGATAACCAAAGAAGCCACAACAAGCGCCCTTTTAAAGCCGCTTGAAGAGCTCTCGACACGCCCCTCCATATCCCGCAGATGCTTAAGTCTGCGGTGATCGCGCCGACTCATATTCCTGTCGCGTTTAGTAGCCATCGCTTCCTCCAGGTCGGGTAACCGTTCCCCGAAAAGACATACTTTCACAAATACTTTTATATAATAACATATTTTTTTTGATTGCGCTACCCTAAAATGTATGTTATTATAAAAAAAGTACAACATCTTGATATTGTTATGAAAATATGATAATAATGACATTCACATTTAAAGCAGACAAAAGGAATACGTATAATGGAGACCTACACAGCTACACTTAATATCGACCAACACAGTCTGGCTCAGATCAGACAGCTTCTGCCTTCTGAAAAAACCTGTTTTTTTGACATCGAGACAACCGGTCTGTCGCCGAGCGTTTCAAACGTATATCTGATAGGCGCGGCAGAGATCACTGACGATACAGCTTATCTCACACAGTGGTTTGCAGACGACTACACCTCTGAGGCCGCATTACTTGAGGCTTTTTCCGAGTATCTGTCACGATTTGACACCGTAGTTCATTATAACGGAACTACCTTTGATATTCCCTATCTCACAAAAAAATACATCTATCACGGTATAGCTGATCCGTTTTTAAAGACCGACAGCCTCGATCTGTATCGCGAGATCAACTCCTTCTGCAGGAAGCATAGCAGGGAAAAAGGTGCCCCTAACGTATTTGGTACCGTAAATCTGAAACTGACCTCAATAGAAAAAGCTGTCGGCTTTGACAGAGGACAGGATTTTTCCGGCAAGGAGTGTATAGATATCTACACAACCTTTATGCAGGAAAAATTCGCGCATAACGAAGCAAATATGGCTTCTCTCAGAGGATCATTGCTCTCACACAACCACGATGATCTGGAAGGGACCATACTCTCTACCCTCATGCTCACCTATACAAAGTATGAGCCAAATATGCCTACATTATCAATAACCGAGGATACGGCCATCTTTAACGACATACTGCCCGAAGGACTTACCTATCCGTTTACGATAACCTATGATAATGTTCGCATGTCAGGGTCGGAGGTCACCGTAAGAGTACCGTTGTACTCAGGCACTCTGTATCACTATTTCCCGGATCATAAAAACTACTATTATCTGCCGGATGAGGATATGGCTGTCCACAAATCAGTCGGCGGATACGTGGATAAGGAACACAGAGAACAGGCTACCGCTCTTAACTGCTACGTAAAAAAAACAGGTACCTTTATACCTGTCCCTGAAAAATACACCGGAAGCGAGCCCGTTTTCCATGAAAAAAACGCCCCGAAGGGCGCTTGTTACATCGAGGATCACTCTGCCTCAGCAGTTGAGATGATCTCCTTTTTGTTGTAGCTACCGCAGTTCTTGCATACACGATGCGGAACCATCAGAGAACCACACTTGCTGCACTTAACCAGTGTAGATGCTGACATCTTCCAATTCGCTCTACGCTTATCTCTGCGTGCCCTGGATGATTTATTCTTAGGACAGATACTCATGTCTGATACACCTCCTTAATTCTTTCTTATATCAAATATTCATTATAATTTGCGCTAAACACGCTCACTTGACCTATTATATAGGTATGAGTCCTCATTGTCAAGCAGTTTTTTCGTTTTTCGTCTATTTTTTCGAGTCTGTCTGACTGTCAGAAAGCTTAGGACTGTCTTTTAGGACCATAACCGTATGATGCCCCTCCGCGACCAGTATATCTCCACGTTTCAGATTATCAGACGTAGACAGGTACTTTTTATCCGTATACACCGTAAACAGTCCTGTTTTCTCCAGCACCCTGGCCATGTTTCCGGTGTAGAAGGTATCCCCCGAACTCGGGAACGGCAAAGTCTTGTCAAATGCGTAATATCCACAGTTAACCACTACTCTTATCAGCGATGAGCAGTCTGCTTCACACGGATTCTTGATCTTTTTCAGAACCCAGCCTACCTTTGATGCCTCTGAGAAACAGGTTTCACGATTGTCCTGAGCATATCCGATATTATCATTGGCACAGGCCTGTTCCATTGCTTTTGCCATAAGGTTTGCAACCTTTTCGTTCTTGCAACGGATCATCTTATTCCAGCCGTTAACATACCATGCCCTGACATATACCTCTCGGCCTGTCTGATCACCGGCGATACCTTTGCTTATCTTCGAGTTTTCATTTATGGACGCATGTCCTATGGCAACCATGCTCTCATCAACTACGATCGGTGGTTGCTTGGTGTATTTCGGCGTAGGTGAAACACTCGGAGTCGGCTTAGCTGATGCCGTAGGTTTAGCCGATGCTGTCGGCTTCGGCGTAACAGTCGGCTTGGGTGTTTTGGTCGGCTTCGGCGTTTTGGTCGGCTTCGGCGTTTTGGTCGGCTTCGGCGTAACAGTCGGCTTTGGTGTTTTGGTCGGCTTCGGCGTTACCGTCGGTGTCGGTGAAGGAGTAGCAGTCTCCTCTTTTACCGTAACCTTGCAGGTATATTTGAGCGTTCCGACCTTTCCGGTCAGGGTAGCCTTACCCTTTTTCAGGCCTGTAAGCGAAACCGTATATTTTGTCTTTTTGCTTATGCTCGCGTATGTCTTTCCTTTTTTATCTAATGACCATACGACCTTCTCGGGTGCATTCACCATCTTGACTTTTTTGGTTTTACCGACATACATGGAAACATTTGTTTTGCTGAGTGTAGCCGGTGTAGGTGTTGCCACAGGAGTTTTGGTCGGCTTTGGTGTCTTGGTCACCTTCGGAGTAGCCGTAGGCTTGGGTGTCTTGGTCACCTTCGGAGTAGCCGTCGGCTTTGGTGTTTTGGTCGGTTTGGGAGTCTTGGTTGCTTTGGGAGTAGCCGTAGCCGGCGGCGCGGTCGTTTCTGCCGGTTCATTTTTAACGGTCACGACACAAGCATAAGTAACCATATCTATCGTTGCAAATATGGTCGCCTTTCCCTTTTTCCTGCCTTCGATTGTCACAGAACTGTCTGATCGTTTTTTGAAGGAAATGATGTCAGCGCCGGATGCGTCCACAGACCAAATAGCCTTTTTGGTGGTGTTTACCACGCTGAGCTTTTTGGTCTTGCCGATGTATACAGTAAGCTTTTCTTTGCTTAGTCCAACAGCATTTGTATCGGCTTTTACCGTGTCAGCGGTTGATGCTTTCGCAAACGTCGGCTCGCTGTAAGCCAGGCCGCCTATGACCAACGCCATGACCAAAAACAAAGATATCCGTTTTTTTAATCTCCCACTCATCGAAACGATCTCCTCCCAAATACGCTTCCGGATTACCCAACCAGAGCCACAGTCTCACGCGCTATCGCAAGCTCCTCATTGGTCGGTACCACCACTACTTTTACCTTTGAATCCGCTGTGGAGATCACTGTCTCCTCCCCACGGATCTTGTTCTTTTCCTGATCGATCTCGATTCCCATATAACCAAAATGGGACATGATCTGATTTCTTACTACAAAGTTATTCTCGCCGAGTCCGGCGGTAAACGCTATGGCATCAACTCCGTTAAGAGAAGCGATATAAGCTCCTATGTACTTCGCTGTACGATAGCTGAATACGTCGATCGCAAGCTCTGCCTTTTTGTTTCCGTTATTCGCAGCCGCCTCGAGATCTCTGAAGTCACTCGAAACGCCGCCTGAAAGACCGTACACGCCTGACTCCTTGTTTAAGATCGTCATGACCTCTTCCAGAGACTTTCCAAGGGTGTGCGCCAGATACTCAACGATGGTCGGATCCATGTCTCCGCAACGTGTTCCCATGATGAGACCCTCCATCGGAGTCATACCCATACTGGTATCAACCACCTTGCCGTTTTTGATCGCAGAAACAGATGAGCCGTTTCCGAGATGGCAAACTATGATCTTGGAATCATTCGGATCGAGATTCAGAATGTCCATCGCGCGCTTCGACACGAAGCTGTGACTGGTTCCGTGGAACCCATAGCGACGAACTTTGTATTTTTCATAGTACTCATACGGAAGACCGTACATATATGCGACCGGCTCCATCGTCTGATGAAAGGCGGTGTCAAATACTCCAACGTTCGGAACTCCCGGAAGCTTCGCTTCGCAGGCTCTGACTCCGATGAGGTTTGCAGGGTTATGGAGCGGCGCCAAAGGCGATACCTCCTCAACTCCCTTGATCACTTCCTCATCAATGATCACGGATTTTGTAAACTTCTCGCCACCATGCACAAGGCGGTGTCCGATGGCATCGATCTCCTGAAGTGACGAGATCACACCATACTCAGGATCAACCAATGCATCTATTACCATGCCGATAGCGACCTCATGGTCCGGCATATCCTTTTCGATAACTACCTTCTCTCCGGTCTTTTTCGGTGTATGATTCAGTCTTCCGTCGATACCGATACGCTCGCAAAGTCCTACGGCAAGCGCCTCCTCTGTCTCCGAATCAATAAGCTGATACTTAAGCGATGAACTACCACAGTTGATTACCAAAACCTTCATGTTACCGTATCCTCCATACTTGTCATTTTTAAAAATATCCCGACACGCTTATCGTGCCGTTATATCAAAGATCTTCTTTTATGAACGCATCCTCATCAAGCTCCAAAGGATCACCCTTGGATGATGTGACCTCCAACTGGAGATCGTCGTTTTCCGGCTGTTCTACCGGTGTCGACGGCATCGGTGTCGCACCCTGATTCGATCCTCCGAGCTGTCCCATAAGTTCATTCTGATTCCCTTCGATGATCGAAATACTCTGCTTGAGCGCATCTGCATATCTCGCATGGATACTCTCGGAATCCTTCAGCGCCTGCTGGATGTGAAGCTTAGCATCCGCAAGAAGATCATTTGTATACGCAAGAGCGCCCCGTCTCATCTCGTCAGACTCCTTCACAGCCTGGTTGAGAAGCTCGGTGGCCTCCTCCTGTGCCTGACGCATAATCTCATCAGCGCGTGTATACGCAGCCTGCATGATCTCATTCTCATCGAGAAGCTGATTCGTTTTCGCCTGCGCCTGGGAAAGCATGGTTTCCGCTCTGCGCTGTGCATCATTAAGGATGTCATCGCGATTCGTGATAACCTTCTGATATCTCCTGATCTCATCAGGTGCCGAAAGCCTCAACTCCTCCAAAAGTTCCAAAAGCTCATCCTTGTCAACGGATATCTTGTTCGCATAGAACTTTGAAGGCTTGCAGGTCTCCAAATACTTGTAAATATCCTCGATAGTCTGTTCAATCTTCGATGCGTTCATCTTTCTCCTCCTGATCTTTATTCTTATAATTGTTTTTTCAAAAAAATGTGCCGGTTCGATTTGTAGTCCTTGATACGAACTGTCTCATAGAAATCCTCGTCTACGAAATCCGGCTCCGTATCCAACGCCGACTCGATGACGATCAGCGTTTCATCTCCCAGCGCCTTCGAAGTCTTGAGCGCCGTAAGTATCTTCTCCTCAAATCCCTTTCGATACGGCGGATCCGCAAAAATGATATCGAACGGATCTTCTCCCGCAAATCTCGACAAATACGCGATCACATCAGTCTGTATGACCGATCCCTGATCTGACAGTCTCGTCTTTTCGAGATTCTGTCTTATACACTTTAATGCATTTTTCTCCTTTTCCACAAACACCGTCAGATCGGCGCCGCGACTGATCGCCTCGATCCCGATCCCGCCGGAGCCTGCAAACAGATCGAGAAATCTGCATCCATACAGCTCATCCTGCAGAATATTGAACAACGTTTCCTTTATGCGATCCGTCGTCGGTCTGGTATCATCACCCGGCGGCGTGACCAATGGAATCCGCTTTGCCTTTCCTGCAATAACCCGCATGCTTTCCTCCAGCCCGGGGCTCGTGAAACGCCCCGTGAAACACTACTTTAATAGTTTACAATACTTCCGTGATTTTTTCAAGCAAAACTCTGGAAAAATAGACAAATTCTACTCTTGTAGATCATAAGACGACATCCCCCATATATTGGGAAACCTTTTTCATAAGTCGTGTATCTTGATTTTTGGGCCCCTGGAACGCCCTTTCCTCATTTGTCAAGTCTATTTGTTCAGAAAAAAGTTTTTCGAGGGAATATTTTTTTGCTTCCTCTGCCGCAGCTTCAAGAATAGAGGCATCTTCATATATGTCTGCAAGGTTAAAAACCTTTTCTCCGCTCTGAAGTGTCCCGAATAAGTCGCCCTGTCCTCTGTTTTTCAGATCCTCACTTGCCACATAAAAACCATCGTTTGATCTCTCGAGGACCTGAAGTCTTTCTTTTGACTCCTGAGTAGCCGAGCCCATCATGAAAATACAGTATGACTGCGCCGAGCCTCTGCCGATGCGCCCCCTCAGCTGATGAAGAGTTGCGAGTCCGAAACGTTCCGCGTTTTCTATGAGCATGGTGGTCGCATTCGGAACGTCAATTCCTACCTCTATAACTGTTGTAGAGACAAGTATATCGATCTCGTGCGCAGCGAACCTCTCCATGATCTCATCCTTCTGTTTCGGTTTCATCCTGCCGTGGAGCGCTTCAATTCTTATCGAGGCAGGAAAAACGGTCCGAAGATCCTCGGCATATATCGTCACGTTCTCCAGATCACTGTCCTCACTCTCATCAACCATGGGACAGATCACATAGCACTGTTCGCCTTCAGCGATCCTCTTTTCCATAAACTCGTATGCTTTTTCCCTGTAGGCAGTACCTACGAGTGCATTTTTCACGGGAAGCCTGTTCGCCGGCTTCTCATCGATCACCGTCAGATCCATATCTCCGTACAGAATCAGCGCCAATGTTCTGGGGATCGGCGTCGCACTCATAGCCAGTACATGTGGCTCCTCTCCCTTTTTGAAAAACGTCTCTCTCTGACGCACACCAAAACGATGCTGTTCATCAGTTACGACCAGACCCAGGCTTAAAAACTCCACATCCTCCTGAAGTAACGCATGTGTACCGATGATGATATCGATCTCACCTGATGCAAGCCTTTGCTTTACTGCCTTTTTTTCTTTGGCTGTCATGGAGCCGGTGAGCTGCTCCGTTACAATCGGCTCTCCGGACAGTTTGGTTGCGGAGCTTAACATGTTTCCAAAGGTCTTTACATGCTGAGCGGCCAGAACCTCCGTCGGAACCATAAGCGCCCCCTGATATCCCGACAAAACTACCTGATAAAGGCATAAAAGCGCAACGATCGTTTTGCCTGAGCCGACATCGCCCTGCACGAGTCTGCTCATAACCTGACCCGAGCCCATATCTTTCATGATCTCATCATATGCCTTTTCCTGAGCATTTGTCAGTTCGAACGGCAGGTCATTTTTGAACCGGTCAACCTCTTCCGTGCGTTTGATAACGTGAGTACTATCCTTAGCATGGGAACTTTTCTTTATATGCTTCAAAGCAAGAATATACAAAAAAAGCTCATCGAATACAAGTCGTCTTCTGGCATCCTTTAATTCCTCTTTTTTCTTTGGGAAGTGAATGTCCTTTAACGCCTTTTTATAACCGATGAGGTTGTTTCTGTTTCTGATCTCTTTGGGGATGTATTCCAGGATATCCTCGGACTCTTTAAGAGCGCTCTCCATCGCTTTTATTATCGCATTGTTGGTAAGCCCTTTTGTCAGAGGATAGATGGGGCGAAGTTTGCCGACTATGTTGTAAAAATCCTGTTTTGTATAGATTTTGGGTTGCTCCATGACGAGTCGGTCACGCTTTCTGACGACTCGCCCGCGAAGGATATAAACCGTCCCCATATGGAGCTGATTCTTTAAAAACGGCATATTAAACCATGTCACATCGATCATCTTTCCGCTGTGATCAGTCATGACTGTTGTTATGATCTTCAGTTTTCCGTGCAGTTTCATCTGAGGGCGGGATACCATGTTTGCCTCGATGGCGGCAAGTTCACCTTCTTTTAAGGCTCTGATCTCTTTTATCGGACGCACCTCATCGTAATCACGAGGGTAGTGTTCGAGAAGGTCTCCTACGGTCACGATATCCAACTTATCAAACTTCTCAACAGCTTTTTCACCGACGCCTTTGATGGTCATGATGCCGTCTTCCTGACGCATGGATCAATTCCTCCTGTTTTTAAATGATTACTCTTTTTCCTTTTCCAACAGCTGCTTTTATAAAATGTCAAAAAGCCCTAAAAAAGGGCTTTTAATCACTATAGTAATTTATTGGCGGGAATGTCGAAAGTCCGGACTCACTTCGTTCGTCCGCACGAAAAAACGCTTCGCGTTTTTACCCCGGGCGATTTCTCCTTAATACCGCCAGATCCATATGGGTACACAGAGTGTACCCATATGGACCTGGCGGGAGTCGAACCCGCGTCCAAACCGGAGTCCCACGTACTTCTACTATCATAGTCGGTCATTAGGTGGCTTGCGCCGTTCCCTCCCCCTTCGGAGATCGACATCCTACGGGATCAGTAGTACGTAAGATCTTTATGATCGCCACGCACGGGACGATCACAAGGAGCCTGCTAAGGATGATACCGAAGAAAGATCGCAGGAAGTCTCTCGACGGCATTCAGGTGCGATTAGGCAGCCTGAAGCGCAACTTTTTTGTTTGCGTTTAGATTTAAGGTCTGTGTTTTTGCGTGGTCACAGTCCACGGATAGCTTCTCCGTCTTCCGCCGGCCTGTCGAAACCGGTACAAGCCCTCGGTTGATCTCCGCGCATCCTAAACGCGGAATAAAAACTCAACGCCTTCCACAGCGTTTTGTATATTGTAATAAAAACTCTTGTCAAAAAATAGACGGGTCACGGAATATATTTCCGTGACCCTCATATGATTAGGAGTAGATCGTAAACAGCAGTTTAATCAATAGCACCCGCATCCTGAAGCACCTTGATGGTATTCATACTTTCAGGTGTCAGGCAGACGCTGACATGCATCTCATCAGACCTTCGTATATAGTCCGGATCCTCTTCACATGTCGCATCGGATATGTATAACTTCATGTTTATCTGGCAGATAGTATCGTTTGCTTTCTGATCTCCTACAAAATCAGCAGTCTTTTTGGTATAAGGAAGAACCGTCCCCTCTGCCATATCAGCAAGAATTGCGTAGTAAAGATCTGTAGCATTGACTCTTTTCAGTCTTATGCTCTCTCCTGGCTTTCCATCATCCTCAGGTAAAGCCATTATCGATTCTGACCTGGCTTCATAATGAGTAATCACGTACTCGCTGTTATAATCGGTAAAGATAACACCCCGTCCGGATTCATCATCCACATTCTCAAGATCAGCAACAAATGCATCTTTCTTCCATAACAGACTATTCTTATTGGCAAAGTTGCTAAAGTCGATCCTGGCCGTGTTCAACTTTTTCGGTGAAGAACCAAGCATGGATGATGCCATGTGAGCTCCATCCTTTACATATGGCAGGAACGAATCCAGCACCTGATTGATCGTTTCTTTGTTTACTGAAAACTCAGAAATATATACCTGGTCTCCTGCCCCAAACCTGAACATTACCCCATAATGCATTTCACCGGAACTATCATAACCAAATCCTGCATTCGCATCATTTTTGAGTCTGGTATCATTGATCAATTCATTCTGTTTTTCCAGAATGCTTTTCACGATCTCAGGATCTTTATTCTTATAGAAGACGATCTCGTCCAGATCACCTGCGTCAGTTCCCTCCAGACTGATCCAAACATCATCAACATCGTCATAAGACGGCAAAAGCTTCGGTCCTATCACACCGGTAGTCAACAGCACCAGATACAGTGCCATGCCTCCGATAACAATGCCTCCCTGCAAAAAGCTTGTCTTTCCATTTTTTAATATGTGCACCGTTTTCTGCAGAAGCATCTCGCTCACGATGAAGCCTATGATTCCACCGATCAGAAGGAACACTACCGTCATTGTAACGATCATGGGTCTGTTCTCGTTGATCACAATAAATCCCGAGCAAAGGAAGATCACACCGCCAAAAACCAGACCTGCCATACAAACCGTAAAAAGAACTCTGAAAACTATCTTGCACCAGTCAAATGCAACCATTTCACCGGTCTTCTCAAGCTTTTTGCGATTATAAAGGATCGCTGATATCGCAAACAGTATCACCGCAGGGATCAGCATCCAGAGACAACCGAGATAATCTCTCGCTCCGGTTATGATGTGATCGACCTCATCCACTTGCAGCGAGCTGTTGCAATTTATAAAAAATCCTGCAGGAAACAGCATGCTGAAACTGTCATAAAAAGTGTCCGAAAGTGTGTTCACGCCATAGCTTTTCACGATCGGATGATAAAGCAGAAGGCTGTTTACAAACGACAATATCATTTTTGCAAACACCCAAAGTGCGTTAAGCACTCCATATGTAGCCAATGAAAGAAATGCGTTTCCACATACAACTACCGTAAGAAGGGCAAGTGCAAAGAAAAACAGCATCTGCACCATTGTATTGACAAATCCAAGTATTACAAGCTCATACAGCCATCCGTAACCACCCACCATAGGGATGAGTGACAGATAACAAACAAGCACAGTAGCGCTCATCGTGATCAGTACGGACATGGAAAAAGTTCCAAAATACTGCAGTCTTGATACCGGCAGAGCATGAAGCATATAGGACGATGTCTTTTTATATCCATAGCTGAATGTGATAACAGCCATACATATACATACCGCTCCTATCAATATCGGATTTGTGATCATATCCACGATATTCTTAATAGCAAATGCTGTCATATTCTGAATCTCTACTTCGCTCTCGTTGATGAGTCTGAGCACCTCCGGAATGAATCCAAAGGAGAAGTATATGATAAGAACGGCGATCATAGCCGGAATATGACCCTTTAACTCGATAGCCAGAATTCTTTTATTACAAAAGGATATCTTTGATCGCATCATTCTCACCCCCTAACTCATTAATAAATATCTCTTCAAGTGATAATGGCATAAACTCCGTAAATACCGGTGCCGTCTCCCGAATCCTTGTCTCAAGCACATCGCGCTCTCCTTCGAGGATCAGCGTGTGCATACGGCCCTGTGAAGTGTGACGAAGCACTTTCATCCCCTCACCAAACTCAGGAAGTTCGCCTTCCTCCTGGTATGCTATAGTAACCTTTGCAAAGCCCTCCTGCAATTCATCATAGGACTTCTCCATGATGATCTTTCCATGATCCATGATACCGATGTGATCACAGACATCCTCAAGTTCTCTTAAGTTATGTGATGAAATAAGGACTGTAGTACCCTCAGAAGCTACACTCTCCATGATGACCTTCCAAACCGTATGTCTTGCCATGGGATCAAGTCCGTCCATCGGCTCATCCAGGATAAGTATGTCAGGGCGGGCACTTATGGCAAGAAGTACTGAGGCCTGTTTCTGCATACCTTTTGACATTTTTCTGAAAAGGATCTTATCATCAAGCTTATCAAAAAGGCCAATGAGTCTTTTCAGTCTTTCCTCATCAAACTTCGGATAAACCGCTTTATACAGCTTAGCCATATTCTTTAATGTTGATCCGCTGTTATAGTAGATCTCATCGGGAACATACGCCATTCTTTCTTTGATGACGTTGTTCTCAAATACCGGCTCGTCATCAATCTTTATTTCTCCTGAGTCTGCGTTAAAAATGCCCATGATATGTCTGATCAGTGTGGACTTGCCGCTCCCGTTCGGGCCTACCAGGCCGTACACGCTACCGGTCTCTACGGTAAAGTTCACCCCGTCGAGTGCTCTTACTCCGTCAAAGTCCTTAACGATCTCATTTCCAATAATCATCGACATCCTCCTTTCTTACTCCTAAAAACTTTAGTTCTTCGATGGTTTGTCTCAGCGTTTCTTTTAGCTCCTGAATCTTTTTCTCGTTTTTCTCGGGCATCCCCGCCACGAAACATCCTCGTCCCTGGGCCGTGTATACATAACCCTCATGCTCGAGCTCTCTATATGCTTTGCTGATAGTGTTTGGGTTGATCGTAAGCATCGTAGCGAGCTCTCTCACCGATGGGAGCTTTTCATCCTTTACGAGTATCCCTCCGATGATCTGCTTTTTGAAGCCGTCCATGATCTGTTCATAGATCGGCCTCGCATCTCTGTAGTTGACCTGTATCAATGGCCTCACCAGATCGGAAGAGCGTCGTGTAGGGAAAGAGTGTAGATCTCGGTGGTCG
>CAMVOY010000047.1 GCA_947169235.1 uncultured Lachnospiraceae bacterium
AGGATGGTGCTCAGATCACACCGCCTCATGATAAGGGTATTATGGATGAGGTTAAGGCGGTGACGGATTATGCTACCGTAAAGACCATGTCCGTAGAGGATGCCAAGGCAAAGGGACTTTATAACAGCATCGGAAAGGACATAGATGATCCGTATATCGAGGCGTTGAAGAAAAATGTTCTCCACCCGGAGGCTATTGCCCAAACTGCCGGTGACCTCAAGATCGTGTATACACCGCTTCACGGTACAGGGAATCTTCCCGTGCGAAGAGTTCTCAAGGAGCTGGGATTTGAAAACGTCTTCGTTGTTCCTGAGCAGGAGCTGCCTGATGGAGAGTTCCCGACAGTGAGCTATCCGAATCCCGAGGCCGCCGAGGCATTTGAGCTCGCCATGGCTCTCGCAAAGGAAAAAGATGCAGATCTCGTTCTTGCCACCGATCCGGATGCAGACAGACTCGGAGTATACGTTAAGGATTCTGCCGGAGAGTATCACTGCCTGACAGGAAATATGTCCGGAAGTCTTCTGGCAGATTATGAGATCGGCCAGAAAAAAGAAGTTCAGGGAAGCCTGCCGGCTGACGGTGAACTGATAAAGACGATAGTAACGACTAATATGGTCGATGCGATAGCGAAGTATTATGGAATAAAGGTCACGGAGTGTCTGACCGGGTTTAAGTGGATCGGAAAAGAGATCCTCCGCATGGAAACAAGCGGCAAAGGTCAGTATCTGTTTGGCTTTGAGGAGAGCTACGGATGTCTCATCGGCACACATGCCAGAGACAAGGACGGTATAGTAGCTTCCATGGCGTTGTGTGAGGCTGCAGCGTATTTCAAATCAAAGGGCAAAACGCTTTGGGATGCCATGGTGGACATGTATGACAAGTACGGTTACTATAAAGATAATGTGATATCGATCACTCACAAGGGCATAGAAGGTATCGAGAGGATCAAGAACATAATGGAAACTCTGAGGTCCAATCCTCCTAAGCAGCTCGGTGAGTACAAGGTTCTTGTGACCAGAGATTATCAGAAGGACGAGATAGTAGATCTTGCAACCGGCGAAAAGAAGCCTACAGGCATTCCGAATTCAAATGTTCTTTATTATGAGATGGAGGATGATGCATGGCTTGCCGTGAGACCGTCAGGTACTGAGCCGAAGATAAAGCTCTATTACGGAGTAGTCGGCACCGATATGCAAGATGCCGAGAAAAAATCCGAGGTTCTTGGTGAGCAGGTGAAGGCACTTTTAGATACGCTCGGATGATGTGCTGCGGATAATGAGGACAGTTTGGGATATATTGATATGGAGGACAGTTGATAATGGACAAGATTCTGAACGGATGGGCGAATGACGCACTTATCCGTGAGCTTTCCGAAGGGACGATCAATGCACCTCAGGATCTGCTTGGATGCCATGAGTTCAAGGAGCAGAAAGCGCAGATCTTTACCGCGTATCGACCATGTGCATGGCATGTGTGGCTGATCGATGGTGAGGGAAATGAAGTTGGAGAGATGATCCGACTCGACGGCATCGAAGATCTTTTCGGATTTGCGATCACCAAGAAAAAGGATTATCTTAAAAAGTATCATTTCAGAGTTCAGTACGGAGATGAGGATTTCGTCGAAGTTGAGGATCCTTATGCTTTTCCTAAACAGATCACTGATTTTGATTGTTTCGTTTTCGGTGAGGGCAAGCATCACAGAATATTTGACAAGCTTGGCGCTCATATGATGACGATAAACGGTGTTGAGGGTACTCTTTTTGCAGTATGGGCTCCGGATGCCAGGGCGGTGAGCGTGGTCGGCGAGTTCAATATGTGGGATGAGCGACTTCATCACATGCAGTTACATGGGGAAAGCGGTATTTTTGAACTCTTCATCCCCGGAACATGGGAGGGAGCGGTCTATAAATATGAGATAGTTACCCGAATGGGTGAGCGCCTGTTTAAGACAGACCCGTACGGAAACTATTGTGAGCTTCGACCCGGTAACGCATCGAGGATCACCAGGCTGGACACATATAAGTGGCACGATACGACTTATATGAAAAAGCGTGATGCGAAGACCAGAGAGGAACGCGAACGTGAGCCGATGACGATCTACGAGGCGCATCTGGCTTCATGGAAGAAAAAAATAGAAGACGACGATAATGGCAACTATGATTATCGCGAGCTTGCCGAGATGCTCGGGGATTATCTCGTGGAAATGGGATACACGCATCTTGAGCTGATGGGTATCGCCGAGTACCCGTTCGATGGGTCATGGGGATATCAGGTCGGATGCTATTATGCTCCGACGAGTCGTTATGGCACACCAACCGACTTCATGTATTTTGTCGATGAGATGCACAAGCGTGGTATACAGGTTATACTTGACTGGGTACCGGCTCATTTCCCGAGAGATGAGCATTGCCTCGGAAAGTTCGACGGACAGGCTCTTTATGAGCATCCGGATCCGAGGAAGGGTGAGCATCCTGACTGGGGAACATACATTTTTGACTATGGAAGAAAAGAGGTCAAAAACTTCTTAGTAGCCAATGCGATGTTCTGGGTTGAGAAGTTCCATATCGATGGACTGAGGGTTGATGCTGTTGCGTCGATGCTTTATCTCGACTACGGTAAGCGCGATGGTGAATGGATAGCCAACAAAGACGGTGGCAATGAAAACTACGACGCCGTGGCATTTTTACAGGAACTGAACGATCTGATGGATGAGGAGCATCCGGGCGCATATATCATCGCCGAAGAGAGCACCGCATGGGCGGGGGTAACAGCCCCTGTCAAGGACAACGGACTTGGCTTCTCGTACAAGTGGAATATGGGATGGATGAATGACTTCCTCGAGTACATAAAGCTCGATCCGTATTTCAAGCAGTTCCATCATGATCAGCTTTGTTTCTCGATAGCCTACTATCTGGCAGAGAGATATATATTGGTGCTTTCGCACGACGAGGTTGTTCACGGCAAATGCTCCATGTTTAACAAGATGCCGGGACTCGAGGGTGACAAGTTCGCTGCTCTGAGGACCTCATATGGTTACATGTACGGGCATCCCGGAAAGAAACTGATCTTTATGGGTCAGGAGTTCGCACAGCGGAGAGAGTGGGCTGAGTTCAGAAGCCTTGACTGGTTCCTGCTTGAGGATGAGAGACACAAAAAGATGCAGGATTATGTGCGTGAGCTGAACAAGCTCTACACCTCGCACGATGCGCTGTATTATAATGATTATGATGTGATGGGATTTGAGTGGATGGATTGCCAGAGACCGCAGACGAGTACGGTATCATTTATCCGTCGCGGAAAGACAGCAAAAAAACAACTGCTCTTCGTCACAAACTTTACACCGGTAGCACACACGAAGTACAGATGCAAGGCTCCGTGTAAAGGGAAGTTTAAAGAGATCCTTAACTCTGATGAGGAGAGGTTCGGTGGACAGGGAAGAGTCAATCAGGATCCGATCGTGGCTGAGAAAGCCAGGGTGAAGGATTCAAAGGGAAAAGAGATTGACGGATATGAGATTGAGCTCTACCTTGCACCTTTAACGACTCTCGTCTTGGAGTATGATTATAAAGAATAAAAAAAAGGAGTGAAATACAATGGCAAAGAAGACAACAACAAAAGCAAAAAAAGGATTACTTCAGAGTGTCAAGATTAAGCTTATGCTGATTATTGTTCTGATCATGGCAGTACCATTGATCTCAACAATTCTCATCAGCTATTTTACTTCACATTCCTCAGCAGTTGATCACATGATTGCGTTGAATGAAGAGCAGGCAAAGCTTATCTCACAGAATCTGACATCTATCGTAGAAGTAAACAGACAGGTTCTTCAGACAACGGCTAACTCCGTATCGGCAAGAAAAGTCCTCAAGGGCGAGCTTGATGTGGAAAGTGTCAATGCGTGGCTGAAGAGAACCGATGAAGAGGTCGGAGACGGAAACGTTCTTGCTATCGCTGATGTAAACGGTGAGCAGATCGCAAAGTCCGAGGGTGATCTCGTAAACGTAGCGGATCGTGAGTACTTTACCAAGGCAAAGGAGACAGGAAAGTTCTTCAGTTCAGAGCAGAATATCTCCAAGTCAAACGGAAAGCGTATATGTACATTCAGTCATCCGATCTTCGATGAGGATGGTACGACATTCCTTGGTATAGTACAGCGTAACTATACTCTTGACCATCTGACTGATATTGTTAAGAGTGAAAAGACTGCAGAGAATCAGGATATTTTTGTCGGAGATAACAACGGTGATGTAATGGCTCATACATCCATGGATCTGAATACCGGAGAAGCTACAAACTTCGCGACTCAGCAGTGGTATACTGATTCCCGTGATAACGAGGAGGCTTCCGGAACCTATGAGTCCACTTTCAATGGTGGTAACTGGTGTATATCATACCATCGTGAGCCTATAACAGGATGGGTGTCTGTTATCGCTACTGATACAGGTGAAGGTCTTGCAGCTGCAAACAAGATGCTCCTTATCATCATAATTATCGGTGTAGTAATGCTTATCGCTGCGGCCGTACTTGCCATCCTTTTGGCAGTGTCATTCACAAAGCCGATCATCGCAGTAAATGAGAGTATCAACAGTCTTTCAAACGGTGAGTTCGTAAGGCTTGAGAACAGGAGCCTGAACAAGCGTAAGGATGAGTTCGGAGATATCGTAAGAAATATTAATGAGCTTATCGATAAGCTGACAACTATCGTAGGAAACATCAAGGATGCTTCGCTTACCGTGTCGACGCAGGCGGGAGATCTGTCAGAAACCTCTATTCAGATCTCGCATACGACGCAGGAAATGTCACATGCGGTATCTGATATCGCACAGGGTGCTTCGAGTCAGGCGGATACGGTAGAGAGAGCGAGCGGAAACGTAGGAACACTTTCGGATGCTATTCAGACAGTGGCTGACAATGCCGAAGGACTTGCATCGGAGGCAAAGAACATGAACGAAGCGAGCCAGTCCTCAGCTGAGGCACTTCGTCAGCTCGCAGGAAACATGTCAACGATGGAAAGCTCTGTTGCCGATATCACGGATACAATGAAGGCTACAAATGCAGCCGTACAGAATGTAAATGAGAAGGTTGACGGTATCACGTCTATCGCATCTCAGACAAACCTCCTTGCACTGAATGCTTCTATCGAGGCGGCTCGTGCAGGTGAGGCAGGTAAGGGCTTCGCAGTTGTTGCTGAGGAGATCGGTCAGCTTGCTACCCAGTCGGCTACTACAGCGGCTGAGATCCGCGAGGAGATGGAGAATCTTCTTCGTCAGGCACAGGCAGCCATCGAGAAGACAAGCGAGATTTCCGATATACGTACAAATGTAAATGAAGTGCTTGAGAATACGGTTGAAAAGATCAACCAGCTTATCAAGAATGTCGGAGATACTGTTGAAGGGGTAGAGACTATTTCCAGACTTACTGAGGACTGCGATTCTTCCAAGGGTGAGATCGTGGATGCCATGACTTCGCTTTCTTCAGTATCGGAGGAGAATGCTGCTTCTACAGAGCAGACATCTGCTTCCATGCATCAGTTGGATGCTACGATATCAACTCTTTCCGAGTCAGCACAGAGTTTGAATCAGGTAGCTGAAAAGCTGAACGAGGAGCTGACCTTCTTCAAGATCTGATCCCAATAATCAGAATGATACTATGGGAAACACTGGCAAAAAGCCAGTGTTTCCTTTATACATCGTGGAGGGTATAAGGGATATGAGCAGTCAGACTTACGATGCGATAAAGCGTCGATCTGTCGTGGGTGTCATGACAGGTAGTTTGCATACGGAAAACTCCAGCAAGATTGGTGCTGCTATAAGTAAGTCGTTCAAAGAAGAAGATGTAGATGTCCGGCTATATCAGGGGCTGGATGCAAAGAGATATCTCGATGCCGGGGTGTACCTCGACAAGGGGTTTGATTATCATTATTATTCTCTCTTCGGCTATTCCAAGTTTGATGAGCCGGATATTCTTATAATCTCTTTTGGTACGATCTCTGCAGTGGTAGACCCGTTATCACTGGAGGAGTTTTTGTCTCGTCTGCCGGATGTTCCGGTCGTTCTTATGGAGGATGACACGGAGATTGAAAATGGAATAAATGTTACTATTGACAATTATCAGGGGATGAAAGCGTGTATAGAGCATCTTTTGGATGTGCATGGATACCGTGACATCCTTTTTGTGTCCGGTCCGCGTGCCGTGCCCGATGCCTGCATACGCCTAAAGGCATATCAGGATTGTATGATAGAGCATGGCATAGATATTTCACAGGATAGTATAGTATATGGTGATTTTACTGAGAATATAACGCACCTCATTGAAGAGGCGTTGATGGCGCATGGAATCCCTGAGGCTATCGCCTGCGCAAATGATGATATGGCCAAGGCTGTTTATCGTGTGGTCAAAGCTCACGGATTGACGCCCGGTAAGGATATCGCGGTTACCGGATTTGACAACATTCCTACATCTGCCTATATGAAACCGCCTCTTTCTACGGTATATCAGAATTTCTATGATGTATCAAAAATGGCCGTGAGGAAGGCATTGTCATATTTGCAGAATGATGGGGAGTTTACTACGTGCAAGCTTCCGGCGGAGTTTTTGCCGAGAGAGTCCTGTGGCTGTTGTGAAGCTGACAGCACCGATGAAGACCAGGATGAATTGCCGTTTTCCGACAAGGTAGAGGGACAGCGTATCATTGACAATCTGAAGGTCGATAATATACTGAGTTCACTTCTTATCAGAAACCTTTTTACTGAAGAGATAACAATGTCAGGTTTTTTTGAAAACCTGGGACGTCAGATCGCCCTTATGAATACAAGGCGATCATATATCTGTCTTTTGGGTGAACCGCAAAAGATCGATGAACATGACAAGATGTTTACACCTGATACCCTGTATATGCATCTGTATCAGGATGGTGTGCAGATACTCTCGTATGGAGAGGATGACGCACCGGTGATCTATCCCGGAGGACTTGCCAAATACAGTACCCGTGATGAAAAAGTCGAGATGGCGACATTTTTGTTGTTCTACGGAGATATTCATTATGGGATATTCTGTGTAGAGCTGGATACCAGCCAGATGCTATTTTACTATACTCTGTCATTAGAGATCGGAAGCTCATTAAGGTATCTTTATCTCGCGCTCGATCAGAAAAAGACGCTGCAGGTTCTCAGTGAGAAAAATCAGATACTTGACTATACGGCGAGTCACGATAATCTGACAGGTTATCTTAATCGTGCCGGAGTGATGAGTGACTCGTTTGAATATATTCACGGTTTCAAAAAGGGAACACACTTTGTGGCTGTAATGGGTGATCTTGATCACCTGAAGCAGATCAATGATACCTTCGGCCATGATGCCGGTGATGAAGCAATATGTACCGCTGCTAAGGCCCTGGCACAGGCGCTTCCTGATGGAAGTCCGTTGGGAAGAACGGGTGGAGATGAGTTCACTTGTCTATTCAGTTGTTCCGAGCATGGAACTAACGAGATAGAGGAGTTCAAAAAGAAGGTATTTGATTTCTGCGAGAAAGAAAACGATGAGGGCGGAAGGCCCTACTACATAGGAGTTTCTCTTGGATGCTATGAGTTTGTACCGGGCGATGAGATAGATCTGCCGGCGATGCTGAAGATGGCAGACCGCGAGCTCTATGAAGCGAAAAAAGCACGTAGGGAAAATGTGATAAGGGTGTGAGTCTGAATTCGGGCTCACGCCCGAAAGGAGTAAACAATGAAAAACAAATTATTATCACTATTCATAATATCGTCCATGGTCGTTTCTCTTACGGCCTGCGGCGCTGAGCAGGAAAAAAAGCCTGAAGCAGCATCGGGGTCTGCAGTATCGGAGGCTTCGGTAGAAGTCACGGAGGCTCCGGCTCAGGAAGAGGAGCCTGAAGTTGATGATGACAACCTTATAGAGGACGGTTCCTTTGACGGCGATACCGCGTGGGCAGTGTTCTCGACTAACGGCGGAGCAGGCTCGACATCCATCGAGGAAGGCGAGATGCGTGTTTCCATTTCCGATACCGGAGATGTTGAGCATGGTGTGCAGATATATTATGACGGTTTCGGCATGAGTGAAGGAACGGAGTATGAGTTCAGTTTTGATGCGAGATCGACAGTTGATCGAACAGTTAGCGCGCGTGTGCAGATGAACGGTGGTGACTATCACGCTTATTTCCTTGCTCCGGTGGATCTGACGAGCGAGATGAAGACCTATTCATATACGTTCAAAATGAAGGAGGCGTCCGATCCCGCGCCGCGTCTGTGCTTCAATATGGGTATGCAGGATGACGGAAAACAGTTCAAGGATCATGATGTATTTTTTGATAATATGCGTCTCGTGATCAAGGATGATTCCGGTGCGGTTGCTCAGGCAGAGGATGAGGATAAAACCGGCATCAGAGTGAACCAGGTCGGATACAAACCTTTGGCCATGAAGAGTATGGTGTTTGCCGGAGTGGCATCGGATAAAACATACTGGGTTGCCGATGCAAAATCCGGGGAGAAGATTGCGGAACGCTATTTCAAGGATGGAGAGGATGAGGTTGATAATCCTTACGCCGACGAGACAGACAGACCGTTCGCAATGGATGATTGTGACTGGGCGATGCCCGGAAAGTATAAAATAGTAGCCGATGATGGAACGGAATCACCTGCGTTTAAGGTTTCGGAAAACGTATATGATGACCTTATTAAAAAGACTGTAAAAATGCTCTATCTGCAGCGATGCGGAACGGCCATCGACAAGAAATACGGCGGCAAATATAAACATAAAAAATGCCATACAAAAAAAGCAACTCTATATTGGGATGACAGCGTGAAACTCGATGTCAGCGGTGGCTGGCATGACGCCGGAGACTACGGACGTTATGTCGTATCGGGTGCGAAGGCTGCGGCAGATCTTCTTTTGGCGTATGACAATTACAGTAAAACAAAAAAGAAAATAATAGATAATGTAGGAGTACCTCACTCGGGAGACGGCGTGGATGATCTCCTTCAGGAAGCAAAGTATGAGCTTGACTGGATGTTAAAAATGCAATCCGAAAACGGACTTGTATACAGCAAGGTTACGTGCGCGAACTTCCCGGGAACAGTGATGCCTGAGGAGGAGACCGAGCCGCTGATAATCTCATATACATCTACACCTGCAACTGCAGACTTTGTTGCAGTATTGAGTTTGGCTGCAAGGGTATTTAAGGGAACGAAGAACAGTGAGTTGAGATCAGCAGCAGATAAATATCTGAAGGCTGCAAAGAAATCATGGAAGTATCTTGCCGATAATCCTAAGGTTAAGGGGCATACCAATCCTGCCGGAATTGTTACCGGCGAGTATCCGGATACGAAGGATCGGGATGAGAGGCTTTGGGCAGCGGCTGAGCTTTACAGAACTACGAGAGACAAATCACTGATCCCGTTTATTGATGAATATGCATCAGAGGTTAATATGACCGGTTATGGCTGGCTTGATTGTGGAGGCTATGGTTGTTACGCAGCGTTAGCCAACAAGAATCTCAAAAAGAATTCATCATCTGTTTATCAAAAGATATATGACGGATTTAAAGGCATTGTTAATGAGGCATTGGAAACTGCTGATGCGAGCCCGTATGGGATAAACAGAACCGATACCTACGAGTGGGGATCGAATATGGGTATCGCAAATGACGGAATGATGTTCCTCATGGCAAAGCAGGTTCTGAAGGGTGATGATGTTTTGTATGCACCGGATATCAAGGCGCAGTCACAGCTTGATTATCTGCTGGGCAAAAACCCAACGGGCTACTGTTTCGTGACCGGCTTCGGAACCAAGTCTCCGAAGAATCCTCATCATCGTCCGAGTCAGGTAAAGAAAAAGGCTGTGCCGGGAATGCTTGTCGGTGGTGTGAACAACGGACTTGATGATCCGTATTGTGAGAATGTACTCAAAGATACACCCGCTGCGAGGTGTTATGCGGATGTGGATCAGAGTTACTCTACAAATGAGGTTGCAGTATACTGGAACTCTCCGCTTATATTCCTGCTGACGGTGATATGACTTTAAACATATGAAGCTATCATGAAGAGGATCGATATTATGAGGAATACGCTTAAAAGAAACATGCTGATTTTCACAGTGACTACCGTGGTTTTGATAGTCCTGTTGTTTTTGGTAGCAACATTTGTTACAAACGGTTCGGTTGGAGACAAGGCTCTTTCGGATATGAAGGTTATTGCCAACGACCGTGCACAATTGATAGAGACTTATATTCAGGGGTGCTGTGACTATTTGGAAGGTTTCTCAAAATCAAAGGAAGTCAGAGATGTTTTGGAAAACCCCCTTGATACGGAGCTTCTGAATGCTGTCAGAGACACCACGGCACGTATATCGGATGATATGGAGTATCTCGAGGGCCTCTATGTGGCCAAATGGGACACATATGTACTGGCTCACAACAATCCTGATTCCATGAACAAGAAATTCAGAAACAAGGATGAAGCGTTGGAACTGGAGGATCAGATAAAAAAGGTCGGAAAAGCGTTTTGTACGGGCGTAATAGAAGCACCGGTGACCAAAAGGATGGTTATCCCGATATATGCTCCTGTAAAAAACGACAAAGGAGAGATGATAGGGTTTGCCGGAGCCGCATTTTATACTGATGGGCTTGAGGAGTGCCTTTCATCTCTGAAGGGGAGAGGTTTGGATGACGTAGGATACTCGCTTATCAATGTAAAAAAGAATCAGTATATTCTTAATGAGGATGAAAGTCAGGTTGGCCGAGAGTGTAAAGATGAGAGGCTTCGTGCGGCAATAGTAAAAGCTCATACGGATATAGATCTGGGCGGGTATTACAGCTATTCCGGAAATGGCGAGATTATTTCATGCTACTATATGCTGAATCGGGACTGGGCGCTTGTCGTATCGGAAAAAGACAGCGAAGTATATAATTCGAGCGGAGTAAATCCGTTGCTGGTTGCGTGTTGTATAGGGTGTGCGATATTTATTATTCTTGCTTATCTGTTCTGTATGTATAGTTCAATGCCGAAAAGAAATGCGGATTCTGATAAGAATGAAGAAAAACCTGTGTAATCTTGACATTTTTTTCAAATCAAGTATAATTAACAGTGTGTGTTGTCCGTAACAAAAGAGGATGTATATGGGAAAGAGGACTAAGGAAGAAAAATTAAAAATAGCCGAAGAGTTTGCCGTAGCTCTTGCTCCGTATTTATGGAGCCGAACATGGGGATTTGGTATGAACATGTATTTTGATGATGTTCATGTGGATTTCCGCGAGATAAACTCGTATATTTTTTCGGAGGAGCAGGCAGAAGACGGTTATGATGTAGTTACAGGCTTTGAGAATTTTTGCGTTGAGTATGGTGAGTTTGACGACAAGACGTTTCAAACCTATAAAGAGGTGATCAGTCTCGATCCTGATATAGAGATTTTTATTTCCTGCGAGCAGGAGATATATGAGCAGATCTATCTGTGCTATTGGGAGGGACAGCCCGGTGGAATAGGTATTGTTGACTATATCAAAGACATTCTCAGCAGGCACAATATGATATGGAACCTTGAAGATTACTCTATAGTAATATACGCTGATGATAACTGATGGGGATGACTGGCGAAAGGAGAAGGCTATATGATAGAAGATGTGGTACAGCAGATCAGAGAGGAACTGACGGGACATATCCTTCCATTTTGGGAGAGTCTTATTGATGAGCAGTACGGCGGGTTTTACGGCCGCATGGAGTATGATGGGACATTAAAAAAAGGTGCTGTTAAGGGCGGAATAATGACAGCGCGTATTTTGTGGGCTTTTTCGAATGCATATGTTGTTCTTAAGGAAGAAGAGTATCTCAAATATGCGAAGCATGCATATGAGTTTTTGGCCGGTCCTCTTTGGGACGATCAATATGGAGGTGTATATTGGACGGTCACCGCTGACGGAAAGCCGGCAGAGGATCTGAAGCACGGATACTGTCAGGCGATGAGTCTGTATGCCATTTCATCGTATTATGAGGCGTCAGGGGACGAAAAAGCGCTGATGCGTGCGATGGAGATTTACGATATCCTTGAGAATGAGATGCATGATGAGTTTGGATATAAAGAATCGTTTACGAGGGATTTCCGTTGGGCAGAGAATGAAAAATTGTCCGAGAACGGTGTCGAAGCCGCAAAAACAATGAACACAAACCTTCATGTGTTCGAAGCATATACGGAGCTTTATCGCGTAAGCGGGTATCCGCAGGTTTCAGACCGTATTTGTGAGATCCTGGAGCTTTTTATAAACAAGATCTACAACCCGGAGAAACATCGTTTGGATGTATTCTTTGATGATTCGTTTAATCCGATCATAGATCTCCAGTCCTTCGGTCACGATATCGAGGCGAGCTGGCTGATAGACCGTGGTGTGGAGGTTTTGGAAAGCAGTCTTTACGAGTCGAAGATGTCTTCAATTGTTGATGATCTTGTCAAATCCGTTTACGAGATCGGTATGGATCCGATACATGGATCTGTGTACATGGAGTCTGAGAATGGTATTATAAAGAAAAATCGTAACTGGTGGACTCAGTGTGAGGCAATGGTTGGGTTCTACAATGCCTTTAAAAAGGATGAGACAAAGACTGAGTATGAGAAGGCTGTTGTTGATATCTGGGACTTTATAAAGGCTCATCTTATCGATGATAGAGCGGGATGTGAGTGGATTCAGGAAGTTGATGTATTGAACAATCCTGTGACGACGCTTCCGCTTGTGGGTGTTTGGAAATGCCCGTATCATAACACACGTATGTGCCTTGAGATAATTAAGCGTGCAAAGAAAAAGACTACATCATTTGAAGTTCCCAAACTGGATTTCTTCTAAACAGTAAAGAGTATCCGCGTATATCCGGTTTTCGCGAGACCGGCGTGGAGTACGGCAGTCACAGAATAAAATAAGATCTCCCAAACGAGTTCACTCGTTTGGGAGATCTTTCTTTTATCTGATTTGTATCTTATGCGCCCATGTTTATCACGACATCTACTTCCTTCTTTGAAGCATCGTATGGGATCACGGTGGTGTCAGCGTAAGATGTACCGTCCACGACGATTTCCTTAACGCCCTTTTCGACATTGTTAGGATTCTTTACGGTGATATTGTATTTTACTCCACGATACTCACGTGTCATGGTGAAATCACCGAAGCCTTTCGGTACACAAGGATCTACTGAAAGACCGTTAAGTGTCGGATATACACCGAGGATATACTGGCTTACATTGGTAAAGGTCCATGCGGCTGTACCTGTCAGCCAGCTGTTTTTAGCCTGGCCAAAGAACTTAGCGTCCTTTCCTGCGATCATCTGTGAGTATACATACGGCTCAGTCGCATGGATCTCAGATATCTCCTCAAGGTATGCAGGACATGTCTTTTTGTAGATCTCAAATGCTCTGTCTCCGCGTCCGATAACTGTCTCCGCACAGCTGACCCATGGATTGTTGTGACAGAAAATACCTGCGTTCTCTTTGTAGCCCGGCGGATATGAACTGATCTCACCGAGATTGAGCATATAGCGTGTATAAGGTGGCTGCAGGATAACGATACCGTATTTGGTATCGAGCTTTTCTTTTACGGAATCGAGAGCTTTTTCTGCGAGTCCGTTCTCTACGCCTACACCGGCGAGTACGCAGAAGCCCTGAGGTTCGATGTAGATCTGACCTTCTTCACATTCCTTTGAACCGACCTTCTGTCCCTCTGCATCATATGCACGTATAAACCATGCGCCGTCCCATCCGTCTTTCTCGATGGCAGCGGTCATCTTGGCAACCTCATCACGCGCACGTTTTGCTTCATCAGCTTTGCCGAGTGCATCACAGATGTCAGCGTATTCATTTCCATACTTAACAAACATTCCGGCGATGAATACGGATTCTGCAACAGGGCCCTCGCTCGGACCGAAGGTCTGGAAACTCTCACCCGGTTCTTTTGAGAAGCAGTTAAGGTTCAGGCAGTCATTCCAGTCTGCACGACCGATCAACGGAAGGTTGTGCGGACCTTTGTGTGTGATTATATAGTTGAGCGATCTGGTCAAATGCTCAAAGAGAGTAGTTGCCTTGCTCTCGTCGTTATCATACGGTACCATCTCATCGAGGATGGAGTAGTCTCCGGTCTCACGGAGATATGCGCTCGTACCTGCGATCAGCCACAGCGGGTCATCATTGAAGCCTGAGCCGATATCAGAGTTACCCTTTTTGGTGAGCGGCTGATACTGATGATATGCGCTTCCGTCCTCGAACTGAGTGGAAGCGATATCGATGATACGCTCGCGTGCACGGTCCGGGATAAGATGCACGAAACCAAGGAGATCCTGGCATGAATCTCTGAAGCCCATACCACGTCCGATACCTGACTCATAATAGGAAGCCGAACGTGACATGTTGAATGTGACCATACACTGATACTGATTCCAGATATTAACCATGCGGTCGAGTTTGTCATCGGATGACTTGACGGTAAACTTCGCAAGCAGAGCCTCCCATGTGTCATTCAGCTCTTTAAATGCGGCATCCACGCCCGCATCGGTGGAGTATTTGTCAAGGAGAGCCTTTGCAGGCTTCTTGTTTATTACATTTGGTGCCTCGAATTTTTCATCCTGAGGATTCTCACAGTAGCCGAGGACAAAGATAAATGTCTTTGACTCGCCCGGAGCGAGTGATACGTTAAGCTGGTGTGATCCGATCGGATACCATCCTGATGCAACGGAATTATGTGACTGACCTTCCTCAACTACCTGAGGATCTGAGGTCGGACGGTATGCACCGAGGAACTCATCGCGGCTGGTATCAAATCCATCGATCTTGGCGTTTACCGAGTAAACAGCGTAGTGGTTACGACGCTCGCGGTACTCTGTTTTGTGGTAGATCGCAGAGCCGATAACCTCGACCTCGCCTGTGCTTAAGTTACGCTGGAAGTTAGTCATATCGTCCATAGCGTTCCACAGACAGAACTCTATATAGGAAAAGAGTTTGAATTCCTTTGCGCTTGAACCCTTGTTTGTAAGTGTTATGCGGTTGATCTCGCAGGTGTCGTTTACCGGAACGAACGCGAGAACTGACGCCTCGAGGTCATTTTTCTGACCGGTGATGCGCGTATAGCCCATACCATGGCGGCACTCATACGAGTCAAGCTCGGCTCTTACAGGCTGCCAGCCCGGAGACCATACATCATTTCCTTCCTTTATGTAATAGTAGCGACCGCCCTCGTCGTTTGGAATATTGTTATAACGATAACGAGTCAGTCTCAGGAGCTTTGCATCCTTATAGAAGCTGTAGCCACCTGCGGTGTTTGAGATCAGCGAGAAAAATGAGTTGCTACCCAGATAATTGATCCACGGAAGTGGAGTCTTGGGTGTGGTGATGACGTATTCTTTATTGGCGTCATCAAAATGACCGAATTTCATGCTGTAATCCTCCCTAGAGAAAAGTATTTGTACTTAAGCAGCTATATCCGAACTGCTTGCCGCACGCTTATCTTCATTATATAGGAAAACGGATTGAAATACAAGAACTTTCTACGAGAGGGGCGTTTACAATGTTTTCGTAAAATTTCGGATTATTTCGTAAAACTTCGCCGCTTTTCGTAAAAGTTTCGTAAATCGACATAAAAAAATCTACTTTTGAATAAAAAAGTGTACTTTTTTTGTTGACATGTAAAAATTTACGGACTATAATAAGCCATAGTCAGTGATGAATCGTTGGTATACGATCATCCAAATTGCTTTTATAACCAAACAAAATAAAAAGGAGGATGTCAAATTATGAAAGCAAAGAAACTCTTGGCAGTGCTTCTCGCACTCGTTATGTGCTTTGCACTTGTAGCGTGCGGCGATGATGCAGCCAAAAAAGACGACGCAGCAAATAACACACAGACAGAAGAGAAAAAGGACGACGCAGCTGAACCTGCAGCAGCAGGCGGCAACAAGGTTGGTATCGCAATGCCGACTAAGTCTCTTGAGAGATGGAACCGTGACGGTTCATTCCTCGAGGAGCAGTTCAAGAGCAAGGGCTACGAAGTAAAGCTTACTTACTCTGACAACAAGATCGACCAGCAGGTGAAGGATATCGAGGGTCTTCTCGCAGACGGCGTTAACCTTCTTGTAATCGCTGCTATCGATGGTGAGTCACTTTCACAGGTACTCGCACAGGCAAAAGAGCAGAACGTACCGGTTATCTCTTATGACCGTCTGATCATGCAGACCGATGCGATCAGCTACTATGTATCATTTGATAACTACACTGTAGGTAAGCTTCAGGGTGAGTTCGTAAGAGATCAGCTTGATCTTGACAATGCGGCAGGTCCGTTCAACATCGAGTTCACAGCTGGTGATCCGGCAGATAACAACGCAGGATTCTTCTTCAATGGTGCTTATGACACATTGAAGCCGTACATCGAGGCTGGTAAGCTTGTAGTTCAGTCTGGTCAGACAGCATTTGATCAGGTTGCAACACAGCAGTGGGATACTGCAAAGGCTATGACCCGTATGCAGAACATCCTTGGTTCTAACTACTCAGACAAGCAGCTTGATGTAGCACTTTGCTCAAACGACTCAACAGCTCTTGGTGTAACTCAGGCTATCTCATCTGACTACAAGGGAACAAACGACGTTCTCGTAACCGGTCAGGACGGTGACGAGGCTAACCTTCAGAACATCGTAGATGGTAAGCAGACCATGACTGTATACAAGGCGGTTGCTAACGAGGCAAAGGTTACACTTGATCTTGGTGTAGCAATCCTTTCCGGAAAGAACCCGGGTGAGGAGCTCATCAAAGATTCCGGTTGGGACTTCGAGTGTACTTATGACACTTCCTCATATGACAATGGAACCGGCGTAATCCCGTCATTCCTTCTTGTACCGACTGTAGTAACAAAGGACAATATCAAGACTGAGCTTGTTGATCCTGGATACTACACACTGGATGACAAGGGTTATGCACATCCGGTAGGCTGATGAATCTAAGTGAATTCATATAACCTGTAATCCTAAGAAAGGCGAGCGAGGAATCCTCGCCCGCCTTTCGTTAATGCCATAGTGTAAGGAGGTGTTTTTTTGGCTGACTATATTCTTGAGATGAAGAATATCACAAAGCTGTATCCGGGCGTCAAGGCGCTCGATGACGTAAACCTCCAGGTTGAGCGTGGAGAGATTCACGCACTTGTCGGAGAGAACGGAGCCGGCAAATCGACGCTGATGAACGTTCTGTCAGGTACGATCCCATATGGTGAGTACACGGGACAGATCGTATACAACGGTAAGGAGTGTACGTTTAAGAGCATTCAGGACAGCGAAAAAGAGGGTATTGTTATCATCCATCAGGAGCTGGCCCTGATCCCTGAGCTTACTATTGCCGAGAATATGTTCCTCGGAAATGAGCAGGCAAACGGAATGGGCAAGATCAACTGGGCTGAGACTCATATGAAAGCAACTGAGAGTATGAGACGAGTTGGTCTGAAAGAAAAATCAACGGTTTTGATCAAGGACATCGGAACCGGTAAACAGCAGCTGGTCGAGATCGCAAAAGCGCTTGCGAAAAACGTTAAGCTTTTGATCCTTGACGAGCCGACATCTTCTCTTAATGAGGAAGATTCAAAGATGCTGCTGGATATGCTTCTCGAGTTTAAGAAAGAGGGACTTACGTCCATCATCATTACTCATAAGCTTAATGAGGTTGCATATTGTGCAGACAAGATCACAGTCGTTCGAGACGGTTCTACGATCGAGACGCTAGAGAACAGTGAGCACAATATCGATGAGGAGCGTATCATCAAAGGAATGGTAGGCCGTGAGCTTACCAACCGTTATCCGGAGCGTGAGCACAATGTCAGTGATGAGGTTCTCTTTGAGGCCAAGGACTGGACTGTTTATCATCCGGTATACACAGAGAAGTGTGTTGACGATCATGTCAATTTCTATGTAAGAAAGGGAGAGATCGTAGGTTTCTCAGGACTGCAGGGTGCAGGACGTACAGAGCTTGCGATGTCACTCTTCGGTAAAAACTACGGAAGCCATATCTCCGGTCATGAGTTCATCAAGGGCGTGGAGGTTAACCTGAAAAATGAGGCTGATGCGATCCGTCACGGATTAGCATACGCTACCGAGGACAGAAAGACCAACGGTCTGGTTCTCGAGGACTCCATTGCATGGAATACTACCATGGCTCGTATGGAGAAGGTTAGCTACGGACCTTTTGGAATCATTGATGTGGCTAAAGAGAACAAGGAAGCAGAGGCTTACAAAGATGCCATGAACACCAAAACACCGAGTGTTCAGCAGCTTGTAGGAAACCTTTCAGGTGGAAACCAGCAGAAAGTGCTTCTTTCCAAGTGGCTTTTTGCTGAGCCTGAGATTTTGTTCCTTGACGAGCCGACTCGTGGTATCGATGTCGGTGCGAAATACGAGATTTACCAGATCATGAATAAAATGGTAGCAGAGGGTAAGGCTGTTGTTATGATATCTTCTGAGCTGCCGGAGCTTCTCGGAATGTGCGATCGTATCTACGTCATGAACGAAGGTAAGATGGTCGGTGAGTTCACCGCCGAGGAAGCAACGCAGGAGAAGATCATGAGTGCGATCCTTTCCTCAGACAAAAAGAATAAGGAGGTTTCGGCATGAAAGTGTCTGCTTTATTAAAGAAATATACCATGGTCATCGCTCTGGTCGTAGTATTCGTGTTCTTTACGGTCCTGACCGGTGGTAAGATGGTTGCAGCTCAGAACATTTCAAACCTGTTGCTGCAGAACGCATACGTGTTGATCATGGCCTGTGGTATGCTGCTTTGTATCCTCACAGGTGGTAACGTCGATCTTTCGATCGGTTCAACACTTTGTCTTACAGCTGCTACAGCAGCTAAGCTTCTTGGAAGCGATGTAAATCTGGTAGTTGCTATCCTTGTACCGCTTGCTATCGGTGCAGTTATCGGTATCTTCCAGGGTTATTTGATAGGTTATGTACACATTCCGCCGTTCATCTGTACATTGGCGGGTATGTTCCTCTTCAGAGGATTGGCTCGTGTCGTTCTTGATTCAAAGACACTGCCACTTACCAAGTTCGAAGGATTCACAAACATCTTTACAAGCTACATCGAGATTCCGGGTATAGATAAGGATGGCCAGTATATTTCGGCTCTTATCATCGGTATCATCGTAGCTGTAGCTCTTGTGATCTGGACGTTCATAAGCATGGGTCGCAAAAAGGCTCGTGGTTATGATGTAGGTTCACCGGTAGCAAAGATCGCTCGTACGATCGTTATCGCTGTGATCATTGTACTTTACTCATTCTGCCTGATGAACTACAAGGGAATCCCGGTTATGGTTCTCTGGATCCTCGCTGTAGTACTCATCTTCGCATTTATCACAAGTTCTACCGTATTCGGTCGTTACTTCTATGCGGTAGGTGGTAACGAGAAGGCTACTAAGCTTTCCGGTATCGATCCGAGAAAGGTTTACTTCTGGGCATATTTCCTGATGAGCTTTTTGGCAGGTCTTTCAGGACTTCTTGTCGGAGCCCGTATCGGTTCTGTTGATGGTAACATGGGTAACACATACGAGATGGACGCTATCGCATCCTGCTTCATCGGTGGTGCTTCTGCATACGGTGGATCCGGTACAGTTCCGGGAGTCATGGTCGGAGCTATCCTCCTCGGTGTTATCAACCAGGGAATGTCAATCTACGGATTGCCTGACATGTGGCAGTACGTAGTCAAAGGTCTCGTGCTTTTGATCGCCGTTGT
>CAMVOY010000048.1 GCA_947169235.1 uncultured Lachnospiraceae bacterium
GCCTGAGCATCCACAAGTCTGTATATATACTCTCCCTCACGTCCCGAGTCGGTGCAGACATATATAGTGTCAACATCATCCCTGTTAAGAAGGCCGCTTACCACATCAAACTGTTTTTTAACAGAAGAAATAACCTCGTATAAAAACTCATCAGGCAAAAATGGCAAGGTCTCAACAGACCATTTTTTCATGGAGGCATCATAGACTTCAGGATAACTCATGGTCACCAGATGTCCCACACACCAGGTGACCACGGTATCTTCTGATTCCATGTAACCGTCGCGGCCGGCTCCGGTCACGCCCATAACACGGGCGAACTCCTTGGCCACGCTTGGTTTCTCCGCAATAAATAAACGTTTACTCATATGAAAACTATTTCGTTTTTCCGATATTAGTCAATTGTATACAACGGATATTTATCCGTGAGCTCCTTAACGATCGCGCGAGCTTTATCGGCATTTGCTTCGTGATCATCGATGAGCATCGCGATAGCCTCAGCGACTTTGTCCATATCATCTGTCTTAAAGCCACGAGATGTAACAGCAGCTGATCCCAGACGGATTCCGCTTGTTACGAACGGTGACTGAGGATCGTTTGGAATAGTATTTTTATTAGCAGTGATATTTGCATCATCAAGCCATACTTCAACCTCTTTACCTGTAAGGCCTTTCTTTACAAGGTCGATAAGCATAAGGTGGTTGTCAGTTCCTCCTGAAACGATATCCACGCCGCGACTCATAAGACCTTTACAAAGAGCCTGTGCATTGTCGATAATGCCTTTACCATACTCTTTAAACTCAGGCTTCAATGCCTCTCCAAAGCATACAGCCTTTGCTGCGATAACATGCATGAGCGGTCCTCCCTGAGTTCCCGGGAAGATTGCTTTATTGAGCTTGTGCTCAGTAGCGAACTCCTCGGATGAAAGGATCATTCCACCACGTGGTCCGCGAAGTGTCTTGTGAGTTGTGGTTGTAGTTACATGTGCATACGGGATCGGACTCTCATGATATCCGCTTGCAACCAGTCCGGCGATATGAGCGATATCAACCATAAGATATGCGCCAACCTCATCTGCTATCTCACGGAAGCGTTTAAAATCGATCTTTCTGCAGTATGCAGAAGCACCGGCAATGATCATCTTCGGCTTGCACTCCTTGGCGATACGAAGCACCTCATCGTAATCAATAAAGCCGCTGTCATCCACTCCGTAAGGAACGATATTGTAATAAGTTCCTGAAATATTTGCCGGGCTTCCATGTGAAAGATGTCCGCCGTGATCAAGGTTCATACCCATTACTGTCTCACCCGGTTTTACGAGTGCAAAGAATACAGCCATATTAGCCTGAGCACCTGAGTGCGGCTGTACATTCGCATAGGTACAGTTGAAGAGCTTTTTCGCACGATCACGTGCGAGATCCTCAACAATATCAACATACTGGCATCCGCCATAATAACGCTTACCCGGATAACCCTCTGCGTATTTATTTGTCAGGGTTGATCCCATGGCTGCCATAACAGCCTTGCTTACAAAGTTTTCAGAGGCGATAAGCTCGATATGGTCATTCTGACGTCCGGTCTCAAGCTCCATAGCCTTTGCTACTTCAGGGTCTGCTTTTCTTACTTCCTCAAAACTATACATTTAATTATTCCTCCTAATTGGTTTATCTACAGGTATACATATCTACTACCTCTCAGTGATATTATGCGAAGCGTTAAATACACCTCGAGGGGCGTAGATATATCACCATGATTAACTGTACTGATATATTACGAAGTCTGATCAGAGCGCTACATCATCAAGTGCCTTACCTATGTCGTTTCTCATGTACTTATTATCGAAATCGATCCACTCAGTCGCCTTGTATGCGTTTGCACGCGCCTCTTTTAACGTTGCTCCCAAAGCTGTTACACCGAGCACGCGACCTCCGTTTGTCACGATCCTGTCTCCATCCTTTTTAGTTCCGGCATGGAATACGAAATAATCATCCTTACCTTCAAATGCATCGAGCCCACGGATCTCTTTGCCTTTTTCGTAATGCTCAGGATAGCCGTCTGATGCGAGCACCACACATACTGCTGCATTATCCTCGAACTGAAGATCTATCGTATCAAGCTTTCCATCGATGCAGGCTTCCATCACGTCGATGATATCGTTCTTCATACGCGGAAGTACTACCTGTGCTTCCGGATCACCAAAACGTGCATTGTACTCGAGAACTTTGGGTCCGTCCGGTGTAAGGATGAGTCCGACAAAAAGGATCCCGATAAAGTCTCTGCCTTCGGCCTTCATGGCATCCATGGTCGGCTGATATACCTTTTCCTCACAGAAGTGTTTCACCTCATCGTTGTAGAACGGACTCGGTGAAAATGTTCCCATTCCTCCGGTATTTAAGCCCTGATCTCCGTCCTTTGCGCGTTTATGATCCTGCGCGCTTGTCATAGGCTTTATATGAGTGCCGTCGCAGTAGCAAAGAACCGACACCTCACGACCTGTCAAAAACTCTTCGATCACTATCTCATTACCGGCATCACCGAACTGCTTGTCCGTCATTATAGACTTGACGGCATCCTTGGCTTCCTCGAGTGTCTGACAGATAAGTACGCCTTTTCCCAGAGCAAGTCCACTCGCTTTAACAACGATAGGCATCTTCTGAGTCTCAAGATAAGCCATCGCCTTATCGGCATCATTGAAGTTTTCATAGGCCGCTGTAGGGATGTTGTATTTTTTCATCAGGTCTTTTGAAAAAGCTTTTGATCCTTCGATGATCGCGGCATTTTTCCTTGGTCCGAAAACTCTGAGACCGCGCTTTTCAAAAACATCGACTACTCCGCCTACCAACGGATCATCCATACCGATTATGGTAAGACCGATCTTTTTCTCTTCTGCAAAGTCAGCCAGCTTATCAAACTCCATCGCGGTGATATCGACACACTCGGCAATGCCGGAGATACCGCCATTACCCGGTGCGCAGTAAATCTTATCCACCCTGGGAGATTTTTTCACTGCAGTAGCGATGGCATGTTCTCTTCCACCACTTCCTACTATAAGTACATCCATCTTAAAACTCCTCCTGTTATTATTTTATTTGCAAACATTTTATATGCAAACATGATGCAATATATAAGTCGAAAATAATGTCTTCTAATTCTTAATTTTAGTTGTATTATTAACTATAGTAATTCTGTCGTTGGCTATCAGATCGATCGCCTTTGGAAGAATAACCCACTCGGCCTGCTCCATAACACGCTTTTGGAGTGTTTCAGGTGTATCATCATCCAAAACTTCAACTGCCTTCTGAAGTATGATCGGCCCCGAGTCAGTCCCCTCGTCAACAAAGTGAACTGTTGCCCCGGTGACCTTGTTCCCTCTTTTCAGAACGCTCTCATGCACCTTCAGTCCATAATACCCATCGCCGCAATGAGACGGAATTAAAGAAGGATGGATATTTATCATCCGTCCTTCAAAGGCACGAACAAGGTTCTCGGGAAGGATAACAAGATAACCGCCAAGCACTACCAGATCAACCTTTTTTTCATTCAGGGCATCTATCATGGCCTGACCGAATTCCTCACGGGATCCGTATGCCTTTGGCTCTATTACGGCCGTATCAATGCCGGCCTCCTTCGCCCTTGTAAGCGCATAAGCACCGGGCTTGTTGCTGACAACCAGTACAAGCTCGGTGTTTGTTATGGTACCGTCATTTACTTTATCAATTATCGCCTGGAGGTTTGTACCACCTCCGGAAACACAAACTGCTACTCTTAACAAAGTGTTACTCCTTTATCTCCACCAACGATCTCGCCAATTACATAAGGTGTCTCGCCTGCGCTCTCTATCGCAGCTACGGTCTTGTTTACATCATCAGGATCAACGGCTACTATCATTCCGATACCCATATTGTATGTGTTGAACATCACGTGCTCATCTACGTTTCCGTCACGAGCCAGCATCTCAAAGATCGGCGGGATACGGAAGCTGTCTACATGAATGCGTGCATGTGTATTCTTCCCAAGCATACGAGGTATGTTCTCATAAAAACCACCGCCGGTTATATGGCTGCAGGCCTTGATGGTCGCACCGCTTTCACGTATCGACTGCAATGCCTTGACATAGATCTTTGTCGGTGTGAGAAGTGTCTCTCCGAGAGTCTTGTCACTCTCCAGACACTCATATTTACGATTCAAAGCTTCCTCTGTCATGGAAAATACATTTCTTACAAGTGAATATCCGTTACTGTGGATACCGGAGCTTGCCATACCGATCAGAATATCTCCGCCATGCAGATGCTCTCCGTTTATCATGTCTTTTTTATCAACTATTCCAACAGAAAAACCCGCGAGGTCGTACTCATCAACCGGATAGAATCCCGGCATCTCGGCTGTCTCGCCACCGATAAGTGCAGCTCCTGCCTGACGACATCCCTCAGCAACACCGCTTACTATCTCAGCGATCTTTGTCGGTTCATTTTTCCCACAGGCAATATAGTCTAAGAAGAATAAAGGATCACCACCGGCACACGCGATATCATTTACGCACATGGCAACACAGTCGATACCTATGGTGTCATGTTTGTCAAGAATAAACGCAAGCTTGAGTTTGGTCCCGACGCCGTCTGTTCCTGATACGAGTGTAGGCTCCTCCATTCCCATAAATGATTTCATCGAGAATGCACCTGAGAATCCTCCGATGTCAGTCACTACCTCCGGACGCATGGTCGAAGCAACATGCTCCTTCATAAGCTCTACCGCTTTGTAACCGGCTTCGATGTCAACTCCAGCTTTTTTGTAATCCATGATTCTTTTGTTCCTCCTTTAAACTTGTGCTGTATTATTTTATCTTGAATTTTTTCTTTTTTGTTCCTTTATAATTTCCTTTACCCTTCATGATAATGGTAGCCGTTCCCTTTTTCTTGTTGTTTTTGTAAGAAACGGTATAATCTTTACCCTTAGTAAGAATATATCCATTTACCTTTAATGTCGGACGGGGTTTTATGGTTTTACCTGTGTACTTATAACTCTTTGCAATACCTGATACACCACCGTCCGATATGGAATCCTTTACTATCTTGAATGACTTAACATAAGTACCATAATATCCGCTTCCCGATACAGCAGAGATTGTAATCTTTCCTGTACCGACTTTTTTATTTGATGAATACGACAAGGTATAATCCGTACCGGCAACCAGCTGTTGATTGTCAATAATAACTCGCGGAGAAGGACAAATATTACTCCTGGTATATACATATCCGGTCTTTACACCAACCACCTTTGCCTTGCTGATATCGTTTTTGATTTGATCATATGCCTTTCTGGCAGCAACAAGTGTAGCATATGTTTTCACCAATGCCTTTTGCATTTCAGTGAGTGCATTGTAGGCAGCCTCTGCATCAGCAATCTTTTGTCCGGAATTAGTATTAACCGTACCGATTCTTCCGATGAGCTCATCAACCCTGGCTGCAAGTTCCAAACTTTTTGCATAATTACCATACTCAAGTTCTTCGATATAGCCGGCATACAACGTGCCAAAATATGCCTTTGCTTTTGCATTGAGCGCAGAATAATCCTTTCTGATTGCAGTGACCTCCTGCTTGTCTTTTTCATCTGCAGTGAGGGTAAGTAGCAGTTTATCCACACGGGTTCTCAGATTATAAGCAGCTGTAGCATTCTGATACATCGTATAGAATGAAACATAATTGTATATTCTGCTTTGATTAACTGTGCTTAATACGCTCTGATTATTGTAATCCTCAACAATCTTCTTCATTTCATTGTAATCATTGCAAACCTGATTATCTTCAAGGTTAAGAATAGCATGTACTCTTTCAAGGAAATTATAAACTTTTGTCATATCTCCGAGAAGATCATCAATACCATTTACAAGCTTTCCGATACCGCTATTCGTTCCATATTTTTTCAACAATCCAAGATATGCGGAATATGCTGTATTGTATACATCCTTAAATGTAGCATATTCGGTATCATTTTTAGGATAAGTAATAAGACCTATTAGTGTGGAAACATCTGAAACCTCGATGTTTCCGGAACCATAAGTCTTCATTTTTATAAGCTTATCCTGAGGAATCATAGCTTTAAGTTCAGAAGAAAGCGCGTCATATAGTCTCTGAATACGAGCCATCTCCTGAATCTCCTCAGTGGTTGAAGGAACATCATTAATAGCCGACAATGGAATAAGAATATTACTGATTATCCTGTAATTCTCCAGGAATGGCCGAATCTGATCCTCTTTGTAGAGGAGTCTAAGATATGCATCTCCTCCGTTTGCATCAACCACCTCGCGGAGCTGCCTTGCCTGCTCAAGAGTAGAGTCATTAAACTCATAAGAGAAGCTGCCGGTCCCCTGAGACATATCTACTTTACTGACAACATCAGCAAACTTTTCAAGAATATTATACTCCTTTGTCATATCCTCATATTTTGAAAGATAAGTAATACGAGCATTCTTTATAGTCTTTCTGACAGTAACATCTGTTTTACTTCCTAGACAGTTGCCTAAAACATCCAGATTCTGCTGAGTTTCAAACTCAGGATAATAATAGTCTTCTAGTAAAGTCTTAGCCCTATTGTATCTCTCCTTAAAATCAAGATAGTTGGCGTCACTTATACTGGTACCCTCAATACCATTTTTAATCGCCTCATTTGCGGTATCAGCATATCTTATTAATTCAAGAATATTAAGATACGCAGTTACTTTCTCATTTGCCAGAGGCTCTCTAAGCGCACGGGCATTTCTTACAATAGGATTCTCATTTAGTCTCGTATCTGTATTTCCACCATCTTGTGCGAGATGCCTGATAATGGTACCAAGCATTCCTGTATACGCTGTATAATTTAGTTTTCCATCAGCTCCTACAGTATAGATACCCTTTCCAAATGTATCAATCTCAGAAAAACTTGTATTTAAAAGATTAGTAACATATCCAAGAAACGTTTCGGCCTTCTCCACGTATGCTGGATCTACAGTGGGTTGCGGAGAAGTCGAAGGAGACGTTGAAGAAGGCGTAGTAGATGTATCCGGCGATGCAGCTGCAGAAGCGCTGGGTGAAGCAGACGCATCATTCACCGTTCTTACGGCAACAGATGTGTTGTTAGGATCACTTTTTGCGGCAAATATCTTAACCTTAGACGCGATACCGAGGATCAGTGCAAACACCAAAAACAGCGCAAGACGTCTCCTGCGCACATTTCCAAGAAATCCCTTTATTCGTTCCATATCCCATCCATCCTTTCTCCACATCATATTCGATGTCACAGTATGCTATAGGCACAACATCTTGCCTATCCATACATATTATATTCTACCATTATGTTAAAGATTTGGCAAGAAAAAGTTGTCATTCGCCGAAATTTTTCACGTATCAAAAGAAGGCCCTTTTCAGGCCTTCTCCCATGTGGTACCCTCTCGGGTATCCTTTATTACGATTCCTTTTCCGGCCAACTCGTCACGAATTGCATCCGCCGTTGCGAAATCCTTATTCTTCTTGGCCGCAGCACGCTCAGCAATTTTGCCTTCAACATATGCCGCAAGCTCACTGTCGACAGCATCGCCCGCGTCACTCTGCTCATCCGAAGAAACAAATGCACGCTTAAGATCGAGTGAGAGAACCTCATCAAATCTCAGTATCAGGGCAGCCTTGGTCGCATCGTCAGCATCAGCCTTCAGTACATCATATAAAACGGTTATCGCTGAAGATGTATTGATATCTCCGGCAAGCGCCTCGGCAAATCTTTTTTCATAATCCAGATAAATCTTCTGATCAACGCAGTCAGGAGCTTTGCCCGCTTCAGACATCGGCACTCTTCCATCCGTAACATCTGATGTTTTCCCGGATACTGACAGGAGCTCATTTTTGATCTCGTCGGATACTTCAAGTCTTTTTATCCTGGCGATCAGCTTGTCATAAGCCGCAGCCACGTTATCAAGTGCATCATATGAGAACTCAAGCGGTTTGCGATAGTGGCTCTGTAGGCAGAAAAGTCTGTAGACCATCGGATCGTAATCCTTCTCCTCAAGTGAAGAAACTGTTAAAAATCCGCCCGCTGATTTGGCCATTTTTCCGGAGGATGTATTCAAGTGATTAACGTGAAACCAGTAATTGCACCACTTGTGTCCGAAATACGATTCGCTCTGCGCGATCTCATTTGTATGATGCGGAAAGATATTGTCGACGCCACCGCAGTGTATATCCAGGTATTCACCCAGATGCTTTTTTGAGATACATGAGCACTCGATATGCCATCCGGGATAACCGAGTCCCCATGGGCTTTCCCATTTCAACTCCTGATTCTCAAACTTAGACTTTGTAAACCAGAGAACAAAGTCAGCCTTATTTCTTTTGTTAGTATCCTCATCCACGTCATCACGGGCTCCGATCACAAGCTCATCCTCATTCTGCGCTGACAGGCAATAATAATCCTTCAGTTTAGACGTGTCGAAATATACGTTTTCTCCGGCAACATAAGCGTACCCCTTATCAAGGAGAACCTCGATCATCTCGATAAACTCATCAATACAATTAGTCGCAGGATCAACTACATCAGGCCAACGGATATTTAATTTAAGCGCATCGGTTTTAAAAGCGTCAGTGTAAAACTTTGCGATATCCATAACGCTTTTATGCTCGCGTTTGGCTCCTGCAAGCATCTTGTCCTCACCGGTATCACCGTCACTGGACAGATGACCGACATCAGTAATATTCATAACTCTCTTAACATCATAACCGATAAATCTGAGAGTTTTTTCAAGAACATCCTCCATGATATAAGTTCTCAGGTTTCCGATATGAGCGAAATGATAAACCGTCGGTCCGCATGTATACATCCCGACCTTTCCTTCTTCATTCGGTTTGAACTCCTCCACTCTCTTTCCAAGTGTGTTGTAAAGGTTTACTTTTACGTCAAGCATTATTCTTCCCCCATCTCTAATAATGTATATTCACAAGTGAATTAATCGTCAATTCATACGCTACGATTAGCAGCATAAGTCATGACAGCAGCGATCGTTTTTCCGTCAATAATTTCACCACTATTAATCAGATTAATAACATCATCAATATAATGTTTTTCTATCTGCAAAAACTCATCCTCATCCGGATTTGTCTCAGTCTTCTTCAGCCCTTTTGCAAGATAAATGCTCGTAACCTCAGAACTGTAAGCAGGCACCGGCGCGACCTCAAACATCAAGCTGATATCATCGGCCACATACCCGATCTCTTCTTCCATCTCCCGCCTGATTGTAGTAAGATGATCCTCACCGGGCTCAGCCTTCCCCGCCGGTATCTCCAATAATTCTCTGTCAACACCCAACCTATACTGCCGCACAAGGATAGCATTTTCCTCATCATCAATCGGTAATGCAGCTGCTCCTCCCGGATGCTTTAACAGATCCCATTGAGCGACGCTACCATCCGGTATTTCAACGTCACAATCATAATAATCAAGCAGGTTTCCCTTGCACTTACATCGCTCGGATTTTTTCTTATAATTGTTCATGCCATCACCACTCTTTTAACCGTTATCTATAATCACCAAAGTTCCCGCGAGGTATACTAAGTAGATTTTATGCAGAATCGAGGAGGCTGTTTTTACGACACTGCGTAGGCACCGTATTTTGGTGCCATGCAGTGCTTCGTAAAAACCATGAGCGAAAGCGATCCTCCGAGATTCAAATAAACATCTACGGTATACCTCGATATCATTTTAGTTCTTAAAAGAATGTATCGGTGCAGGAATCTTACCTTTGCGTGAAATGAAATCATCGCATGAGAAGCCGTTCACCGGCATGATCGGCGCAAGCCCCAATAACCCGCCAAACTCAACGGTATCGCCAACCTTCTTTCCCTGCGCAGGTATGATCCTGACTGCAGTAGTTTTTTGATTCACCATACCGATAGCCATCTCATCCGCGATAATACCCGAGATCGTAGTCGCTTTAGTATCACCCGGGATCGCTATCATATCAAGACCTACCGAACAAACACATGTCATCGCCTCGAGCTTCTCTATGGTAAGAGCACCTGCATTAACTGCATCGATCATTCCCTGATCCTCACTCACCGGTATAAACGCGCCGCTAAGACCACCGACCGCAGTCGACGCCATAACGCCACCCTTTTTAACCTGATCATTCAGCATCGCAAGTGCTGCAGTAGTACCGGGTGCTCCCGCATGCTCCAGTCCCAATGACTGGAAAATCTCAGCGATGGAATCACCTATCGCAGGCGTCGGTGCCAACGAAAGATCGACTATACCAAAGGGAACTCCGAGACGCTTTGATGCCTCATTAGCCACAAGCTGTCCTACGCGGGTGATCTTAAACGCTGTCTTTTTGATAGTCTCACAGACAATCTCAAACGGCTCACCCTTTACCTGATCAAGAGCTGTTTTAACTACACCGGGGCCGCTGACACCGACATTTATAACAGCATCGCCCTCAGTGACACCATGAAAAGCACCGGCCATAAACGGGTTATCATCAGGCGCATTGCAGAATACTACCAGCTTTGCACAGCCGATAGAATCTCTGTCCGCGGTTCTCTTTGCAGTGTCCAGAATGACATCTCCCATGAGTCTGACCGCATCCATATCAATGCCGGTTTTCGTCGAACCGAGATTTATGGAACTGCATACAAACTCAGTCTCGGATAACGCCTGCGGTATAGACTCGATCAGAAGTCTGTCGGCAGTTGTCATTTTTTTGGAAACAAGAGCCGAATATCCACCGAGGAAATTGACTCCGACAGTTTTCGCTGCCCTGTCAAGAGACTTTGCGATCTTTACGAAATCCTCACTTGTTTTACATGCCGCGCCACCGATCAAAGCGATAGGCGTAACGGATATTCTCTTATTAACGATCGGGATCCCGAACTCTCCCCCGATCTCATCACCCGTCTTGACCAGATCCTTCGCCATCGATGTGATCTTCTGATAAACATTATCACATAGTTTGTCAAGATCGCTGTTAATACAATCAAGCAGACTTATTCCCAACGTGATCGTCCTCACGTCAAGATTCTGCTTATCTATCATCTTATTAGTTTCAATAACTTCCTTAAAATTAATCATTGCCTTCTCCTATCTTAATCTTACAAAGGGCGTGCGAAAGATAGTCGCCCCGCAAGTATTATCAGAGTCTGTGCATCGAGTCAAAGATTTCTTCACGCTGGATTCTTACGGTACAACCAATGTCTTCGCCAAGTGCTTCCACTCCCTCAGACATCTCTTTATATCCGTTATCAAAACTGGTAACATCAACGATCATCATCATGTTAAAAAATCCCCCGACGATCGTCTGTGAGATATCAAGAATATTGATATTCTTTTCTGCCAGATAGGTACATACCTTTGCGATGATACCCACACTGTCCTTTCCAACTACAGTAATAACCGCTCTTTTCATAATCCTGTCTCCTCCTAAATATTCATCAAACGGCAACAGGTGCCGTAGGTATTCTTCTGTTAGCGACAACGAGATCCGTGCCGCATTCTCTCCAGCTTTCGCATGATTCCATTTCGTATGAAACGGTATTAAATGCAAGCTCGGGGAAATTGTTCTGCTCGCTCAGATGACCGAGGATCACGGTCTTTAATCCTTTGTGAACTATCTCCTTGATAAGCCTTGCAGAAGCATCATTTGATAAATGTCCGCGATCACCCAATATTCTCATTTTAAGTGCATACGGATACGGTCCGACCTGCAAAAGATTTATGTCATGATTCGCCTCCAAAAGAACCGCATCGCAATCACCGAGATTTTCTATTATATGGTCATCATACATCCCCATATCGGTCGCTATACCGACCTTAGCGGTATCCTTTTGAAGTGTATAGCACACCGGATCAGCTGCGTCATGTGATATCGAAAAAGAATGTATAACATAATCCGAAACAGTGAAATCCTGACCCGATCTGATACTGTGAAAAAGCTCGGGAGAGATATTGTTCATATTGCATTTTTCCCATATTTTTTCAATGGTATCGGCTGTGGCGTATACAGGTATGGGATGCTTTCTGAGGAGTGCCGCAAGACCTGCAATATGGTCACTGTGCTCGTGCGTCACCAACACCCCTTCTAAACGCTCGAGAGAGAGACCCTGTGCATCGAGTCCCTCTCTCACCTTTTTCAAGCTGGTTCCGACGTCCACTAAAAAGCCACGATCGTCGTCGCCTGCGTATATACAATTTCCGCTGCTGCCGCTCGCAATCGAATAGAGCTGCATCTTCGCGCCTCCCCCTATTTCATACCCTATTTTACGAGCATGAGACCAACGGACACAGACTCGGATTCCTTCGGAATCCTCGTTGTCCGTTGGACTCTGCTGTCCACGTATGCGTGCATTCGCATGTAAACATGCAATGCACGCATACCATGGCCAGCCTCATGCTCTATCGCTCACATCTTATTCACAACCTCAGGATTATCTATCGTGATCCTGTTTCGGCCGTTCTGCTTGGAATAATACATCGCCCAATCGGCACGTGTCATCAGATCCATCGGGTTCTCGCAGGTCTCCGGATAGCTCGATACACCTGCTGAAGCAGTTACCTGGAACACTCTGTCCGCAAAGCGGATAGGCGTCTCTCTGATCTGTTCATGAACCTGCTTCGTGATCTCATAAACCTGCTTGACAGACTTGCCAAGGAATGCGATAACGAACTCCTCACCACCGTAACGTCCTGCAATACCGCCGTTCCTGATCGCTGCGATATTAAGAAGCCTTGATACATGCTTGATCGCCTCGTCACCACACTGATGTCCGTAGGTGTCGTTGACCATCTTGAACTTATCGATATCAAACAGCGCCATGGTAACGCTGATCTTTTTCTGCATCGCTTCATTCAGATATGCACTCATGATCTCGTTCAGGTATCCACGGTTATAGATACGTGTCAGGCCATCACGGATCGCCATATCATTCATCTGCTCATAAAGCATAGCATTTGAAACACCAAGGCTTATCTGACCGGCGATATTCTGATAGAATGCCGCTCCATCCATAAACACGTTTATCTTGTTCTTCATGACAACAAGCGTTCCGTAACGAGCTTCCTCTTTACCAATGATAGGCAGGCAGATAACTGACGGCATATCATATCTGTCATCCAGATACTGGAAGAACTTTACGCTCTCCGTAGAAGTATTCTGCATATAAAGTTTGGACATAACGAGCATTTCTTTCAAGTCAGTCTCAAATACGGATCTCTTTATCTGCTCGGCGAACTCATCTCCCATGTTGGTAGCGATCGCAAGGAATCTTCCCTTCGGTTCCTCACCCGGGATCTGAATCGTATTATCCGGTTCAAGAATTATGATAACCGCATCCATATCGAGTCTGATCTGAAGGATATCGACAATCTTTCTCATCAGAGGCTCTTTATCCTTTGATGACGCGATGGCGGATGAAACCTCGTTCTGCACACTCATCTCATCGTGTGAGCGGTTGATCTTTTTATTGGCAGCCTGAAGCTGTATCTTCTGAGCTCCAAGCACGTCATTAACCTTTTTGATACGATCCTGGTGCTCCTTCAGCTCCTCGTTTACGTCATTTAATGATTCCAACGATCTTTGCTGCGCCATGATCTGTTTAAAGAACTCATCATATATCTTGGCCAGCGCCTCTCCGACTATGACAGGGATGATAACCAAAACCATGGTTATCGCCACCTCGCGAAGCATGCCGAGAAGTCCGTTCGGAAGCGTATTTATCGCCATACGGACTCCCAATGAGATGATCACATACAAAAGCAGGAACGTCAGGTAATACGAAACCCTCTTCATGTTATCATCGTAAGGCACAAATACAAACGTCTCGATGGAAAACAGCACAAGTAAAGCAAAGAATACCGGAGCGATATCGTAATCTTTCCAAAAATAGTAAGCAGCTGTAACGCAAACAATTCTTAAAAGCTGGTATACAAAACAGAACTTATAGTGCTTTTGAACTCTCTCGGGGTCCTTCATTCCGATGTTCTCTGTTATGATCATAGCAGCAGCCACTCCGATAACCACCATGAATTCCCAGACCTCCATCTTTTGTCCATGCGACTCAAGAGAGAGCGCCATGCACGCAATGTCGAAGAAAATCAACGCCGCATACAAGCATACATGGAACTTGAAGATAAATCTGTTTTTGTAGATTGAAGACATGATCTTCAGCATATGGTTTTCCACCTTTCGCTTTGATTACTTTTGATAAATACATCCCTTGTTATTTTTGCCAATATATTTCGACCGAATCTCCCTCTCTAAGAGAATCGGTAAAATTTTTGTCAACGCCGTTAATCCGTGTTACCAGGCGTTTTCCTCCAACCTTTGACATATCGAAAGGATACACGTCAAACACATCTACAAAAATTGCCCCTTTCGATTTCGCAGGTATCGTGATCTCCTCGCCGTTTACCGTAACATGAGTAGGCTTGCCGGTCGGCTTCGGAGGTTCAACTGCAGGCTTGATGCCATCTATACGATCGAGTATTTCCTGATCAGCGGCCTGTGCCGCGCTCATTGGCTCAGCATCATAGCTGATCATACGATCATTAAGCCCGGGAATAATCCTCCCGCCCTGACCAAGCTTCGGTGTATCAAACGGCACATCCTCCATCCAGTCGGGAAGCGGTTTCAAAGGCTGAAGAAGTGGATCCTCCGCCATCGCCTCCTCAAGGGATGTATGTTTTTTCGGTCCGTCATCATATGTTTTTACCGGCTCGGTCTTTTTTTCTGACTTCTTTGCCTGTTTGGATTCTTTTTTATGTGACGATTTTGCATATGAGTTTTTGGCCTCACCTATCTCGTCAACAACATCTCCGTCCATCACTCTTGCATTCAATCCGGCCTCGCGCCCATTCAGGAGCACCTTGTCAACCCTGTCCAAACCGGCGAACTCAAGCAGATAGGATACGGTATGGAAATCATAAACCTGAATATCGTCGTTATCCCTGACATCGTAGGAAGGGCTCTCGGAAACACCGTTCACCTCAACCCTCTTCGGACAGATGATATCCCGTCCGAAAAGCTTCACCGTTATCTCCTCACGACACTCGGCTATCTGAGAAAGCGATATCGATCCTTTCTCGCCCTTGGTCGACGGGCGAAGCTGAATATCGTCGTTTTCAAACACCGGATCATTTAAGCTGACCTCTTTACGGTTCTTGCGAACCATGACAACTTCTCCGCTCTCTCCTTTGACTTCACGTTTCTCACCGTTAACGGTGTAGTAAAGCGAATCACCCTTTACGGGGAAAAGATTTTCTTTCTTGAATCCGGATGTCAGACACGCATCAAGAACAGTTACTTTTCCGTTGTCATACAGCTTCACCGGCTGATCATTTACAGTTACATGTATGAAGTTATTGCTCTGTTCGTAAGCACTGAGGCAGATGCCTATCGGTGTGACCATCATGGAGTCCTTGCGACTCTCCTCACCGGGGAAATCAATATTGGTGAGAACATCAGCACCACGGACTGCCACGCGCTCCTTAGGAAGATCGAGATGCTTGGCAAGCTTCTCGGTAAAGCCCTCCTGAAGACCGCCTCCTCCTACGATAAACACGGCCGATACGCTCTTGCCGCCGTTTAACTCGACGATCTTGTCTGCGATCTTCTTCGTGATATATGTCACGGCTCCGTCCGTGATGGCGAGCACATCCTCACGGGTCGCACGCATCTGATCACCGAATATATTCTTGAATGTGGCTATTTTTCTCTTTGCTGTTTTTCTCTTTATGCTCTCCGCCGTCTCAAAATCTGTCAGATATTCTCTGGCTATCGCCTCGGAAAGCTCATCCCCCGCAAGCGGTATCATACCGTATGCGATTATACTGCCATCCTTAACGATCGAAAGATCAGAGGTTCCCGCTCCGACATCCACCAAAGCTATATTCAGGAGGCGAAACTTCTCCGGGATGGCAACATTAATGGCAGCGATAGGCTCAAGTGTCAGGCTCGCAACATGCAATCCCGCACTCTCGACAGCTGCATAGAGACCCTCGACAACCTCATCCGGCAAAAACGTCGCGATCAGGTCCATCGCAATGCTCTTTGCAGGATGCTGCTCGAGCATATCCATCTGATATCCGTTCAAAAAATATCTCGCAGGCGAATAACCTACGCAGAAAAACTTTTTATCCTTATGATCCACATCCTCGCGGATCTCTTCATACGCTTTTTCGACACCCGTCATCTCCATGGAGTGAAGGTGCTCCTCGGTGACTATGGTCTCCTCAGGAAACTCAAGTTCCACATGAACTTCTCTGGTCTTTAACACACGACCGGCAGCGGCTATACTTACCTCGGAAAGAGTCTGATTAAGCTTCTTCTCAAGTGCCGTCTTGACCTCAACTATAGTTCTGGAGACTGTACCGATGTCGTGAATCTGGCCGTCGATCACGGCTCTCGTCGTATGCTCTACGGACTCCTGAGCTACAACAACAAATCGATCCACACCAACTCTGTAGCCGACCGTTCCTACTATGCTCCTGGTACCGATATCAAGTCCGAATACATATCCTTCGTAATTGTTATCCACTTGTCCTCTCCTAGTGCACACATTTTGTTAATTATATCACATACTCTGATGTAATACAAAGAAAAATTGACATTTTCGTAAAATTTCGTAACTATATCATAAGAAAGTATACTTTTCTACAGCGGTGGAACATGTCTCAGTGTGCTTCTTCCCAGTTTTTACCCTCTTCAACCTCTGCGATAAGAGGTACTTTAAGCTCACAAGCGCCCGTCATTTCCTCGGAAAGTATCTGTTTTACCTGCTCAATCTCGTCCTCAGCCGTTTCTATGAGAAGCTCATCATGTATCTGCAGTATAAGTCTGGATTTCAACCCTTCTTTCTTAAGACGATTCCAAACATTGATCATAGCGATCTTTATTATATCTGCAGCAGTTCCCTGTATAGGCGAGTTCATCGCGACTCTCTCGCCAAACTGTCTTTGCATAAAGTTTTTCGAAGCCAATTCAGGTATGGGTCTGCGCCTTCCAAACATGGAGGTTACGTAGCCCTGTTTTTTGCCTTCCTCCACCAACTTTTCGATGAACTCATGCACTTTCGGATAGGTCGCAAAGTAATCCTCTATGTACTGTTTCGCCTGTTTCTGTGTGATATCAAGATCCCTGCTCAGTCCGAAGCCACTGATACCGTAGACAATACCGAAGTTCACGGCCTTGGCATTGCGTCGTTGCAAAGGGGTGACTTCCTCGAACGGTGTGTGGAACACCTGCGAAGCTGTGATACGATGTATGTCAGCATCCTGTTTATACGCTTCAATCAGTCTTTCATCACCTGACATATGAGCGAGTACTCTCAGCTCTATCTGTGAGTAGTCAGCATCTAAAAATGTAAAGCCGTCCTCCGGTATAAATACCTTTCTTATCTCACGACCGAGTTCCATTCGTATCGGGATGTTTTGCAGGTTCGGATCGGTAGATGAGAGCCTGCCGGTAGCGGTGACGTTTTGATTAAACGTAGTCCTGATCCTACCGTCATCATCGATAAATGCATCCAATCCGTCCGCATAGGTAGACTTAAGCTTTGTAAGCTGTCTGTACTCGAGTATCATCTCAACGATCGGATCTTCGAGCCTCAGCTTTTCAAGCACTTCAGCAGAAGTGGAATATCCGGTCTTGGTCTTTTTCCCATAAGGAAGGCGTTTCTTTTCAAAAAGGATCACACCGAGCTGCTTCGGCGAATTGATATTGAACTCTTCGCCCGCGTTTTGGTAGATATCCTGTTCGAGCTCGTCGATCCTTGTTTTCAGCCTGTCTCCATAAGCTTTTAACTCGTCTCTCTCTATGCGTATACCGTAGCTTTCCATATCATAAAGCACGAAAACAAGAGGCATCTCAATATCATAAAAGAGCTTGTCCTGCTTTTGCTTTTTCAATTCTTTTTTGAAGTAGTCATAGGCCCTGGCATCAACCAGAGCGCAACCTGACATGTAACTTATGAATGCGTCTCTGTCCTCTTTTATTGCAACGCTTACTGATTTTTTACCGAACTCCTGCGCATATGTGCCGATCGACATCCCGAGGTATGCAGGCGCGATGTCCTCTTCCGTAAAGCTTTTATCTATCGGCCGGATCAGGTATGCCGCAATATTAGTATCGAAACACTGCTCAGGACTCAGATCCGGGAAAAACTCAAGTATCGACTTGATGTCATTAGCCACAAATACACTGCCATTTTTAACCGTCTCTGCAATAAGACCTACAGCATCTATCTCCGTTAGCTTTTCAGACATTTCAAAAAAACCGATCTTTTCGTCGCTTGATGCTATGGCTACTGCTATGAGCCTGCTCGCTCCGTCAGCGGAAAACAGTGTCATCTGTCCGCTCGCGTCTGCTGCGGCGCCTTTTTCTCTGAGGATCGGCCTGATCGCTATGGGTTCATTTTTGTTTATCCCGCTCAAAAACCTCTTTAATTCCGAAACATCATCCGAGACAACGAGACTGTCTAATGACAGATCTGTCGTGCCTACTCCCTGCTCGAAACGCGCAAGTATCGACTTGAACTCAAGCTTTTCAATATTTGCATGAGCCTCCTCGTTCCACATATCTCCTACCAGGCATGCATCGGGCTTGATATCAAGCTTACAGTCGCGTTTGATGGTGGCGAGTTTCTTTGAAAGCTTGGCCATATCAGGATTTGCGAGGATGTTATTTCTCGCACGCGTGTTTTCGATCTCATCTGCATGCTTCAAAACTTCCTCTACCGTTCCATATATATCAAGCAGTTTGATAGCAGTCTTTTCACCTACGCCGGGGACTCCGGGGATATTGTCGGAGGAGTCACCCATCAGCCCCTTCAGGTCTATTATCTGCGACGGAGTCACGTGGAAATCGCGGATCACCGCCGACTTATCATAATCAAGAGTTATGGTCTTGCCTTGTTTGGTCTTTGGCTGGCGCACCTTTACTCCGTCCTCCACCAACTGAAGGAGATCCCTGTCTCCGGAGACGATAGTAACGTCCATGCCGGCCTTTTTCCCCTCTGCGGACATCGTCCCCAGGATATCATCGGCCTCAATACCCGGCTGTGAGTAGATGGTAACCTGCATTGATCTTAGGACGTCCTTAAGAACAGGCATCTGCTCGGCGAGTTCATCGGGCATGCCTTTACGTGTTCCCTTATATTCAGAATACATCTCGTGTCGGAAAGTCGGTGCCTTTTCGTCGAAGGCAACCAGAACGTAATTCGGAGTCTCCTCGTCCAGGAGTTTCAGAAAAATATTCAGAAAGCCGTAAATCGCGTTGGTATGCAGGCCGTCACGGTTAGTAAGATCAGGCACTCCGTAAAAGGCGCGGTTTACGATACTATTCCCATCAATAAGCATAAGCTTTTCGGACATGATTCCCTCCGTTTTTACAATAAATAGTACTTTAACTAATTTAGTATAACAAAATATGGACAGAATTGCAAGTAAAAAATGCTTAGGCAAATAATAAATACGATATCCCAAGCATGAAAGCAAAATCATTCTTGACATAACCGCCAAAGAATGATAATATATTCGATGTTGTAGGCGGATGTGGCGGAATTGGCAGACGCACGAGACTCAAAATCTCGCGGTGGCAACA
>CAMVOY010000049.1 GCA_947169235.1 uncultured Lachnospiraceae bacterium
TGTGAAAGTGGAAAAAGGTTCCCGACATTTAAATTTTTTTTTATCTTGAATCTGATAGAGTGAGCGCCACTTTCCTCAAACCCGGAGTCATCCGCGAGCACCATCTTGCCGGTCGCCTCGCATACAGTCTTCGCCTTTATGATGGCGTTCTCCTCGAAGGTCTCTCCGTCCTCAACGATATCAACATCCACGTCAAGATCCTTCATCTACAGTATCTCAAACTCGTCTCCGAGCATCTGTTTGAACTCGTTTACCTTGCCCTGATTACCCGTGGCAAAGATCAGTGTTTTCTTATCCATAGCTTAACCTCCGTAGCAAAGCAATAATGCAAGCTCTATGATATCAGAAAACACACAAAATTGCAACAGACGATACACGAGAGGGCGTGCAGGGGCCTGGTGCGTGAGGGATCAGGGGCGTGTCGGCCTCGGACGCACACCCTTACGAACGCTCCCGCAGGAGAGAAAACAAGGGCCGTTCCGACTTTTTTAAAGAAACTAACAATTTAGTCGGAATTCTAAATTTTCGTGCGGAGGCGGAAACAGAGGCCGTTCCGACTTTTTTAATGAAATCAACAATTTAGTCGGAAAAATTTCTCTGATCAGGACTCAACTGAGGTGTGCGAGAGTCCGGTAGACGTGCGAAAGCCGGCCAATCGCAGAGAAATTTCCTACTTTTTTCATAAAAAAGTGTGTTTAGTCGGAACGGACGCTGTTGCCACTCAAATCGAAAAATTTGGAATTCCGACTAAATACCAAAAAAGGGGGAAAAAGTCGGAACGAGCGCTGCTTCCACACACCTGTCCCTCTCACTCGCGCCCAGCTCTCGTAGTTTGTCTCGTCCTGACACAATTTTATAACGAGTTGATAATAAACTGTTCCAGTGTGGAATTATCGAATTAGATTTATATAGATTCTTTGCGCTGCCCGGAATATCGCAATAAAACAACTACCCGAACGGAGGTCATACATGATGCTTAAAAGAACTCTGATAGTGACGGCTGCCACCTGCCTCTGCCTTGCCGGAGCGATCTTCGCAAGCGCGAGCGCGGCAGAAGGAAACGTCGCAGGCGCGAGCGTAGCCGGACAAAGAGCCGCAGCTGATGCCCCTGCCCCCGTGCAGGTCGCTCCAGCCGGCGCCTCATCCCCCACGCAACCTGTCACGACCGAAACCAAATCTCTTTACGAAACATATAAAAAAGAGCCCGCGCTGACCATAGTCGACATCGCGGGGAGAAATACCAAACAAATAAAAGAAATGTTTTACGTGCACAAGATCTCAAAAGCCATCTGGAAGGATATGCAGGGAAAGTCCTACCACAAAGGCTGCCCGATGAAAAAAGACGATCTGAGAGTCCTGCGCATACTGTACTACGGCTATGACAAAAAGCATCATATCGGTGAGATGGTGATAAACAAAAAGCTCGCAAAAGAAGCAAAGACCATCTTTTACAAGCTATATAAAAAGAAATATCAGATTCACAAAATGCAGCGCATCGACGCATACGGCGGCGACGATGACGCCTCCATCGCGGACGACAACACCTCATGCTTTAACTACCGAAATGTAGACGGCTCATCAAACCTCTCCAAACACAGCTATGGCAGAGCCATCGATATCAACCCGTTTCACAACCCGTACGTGCACAAGGTGAACGGCAAATGGAAGGTGTCTCCTCCCAAGGCGAAAAAATACGCCGACCGCAGCAAAAAGTTCAAGCATAAGATAACTCATAGTGACTACTGCTTCAAACTGTTCAAAAAAGCAGGCTACATATGGGGTGGTGACTGGTACACAGTCAAGGATTACCAGCACTTCCAAAAGGTGTAATCCTGATCACCCCTCCTTGCACAGGATGAAAAACGTATACCCGGGCAGTGTCAGCTCCTGCATCGGACACATATCGCCGCTCACGAGGTCGATGAATCCTTCGTCCTCGTCAGGCCATATGGTCTTCTCGTGCTCGCTGAAATTAAACACTCCGTATATCTTTTCACCGTCCAGAAGTCTTCCGACCACAAGTATGCTCTTTTCAAATGTGTTCACGGTCCAGACCTTCGCATCAGGCAAAAATGCTCTGTGACCGGCCCTTATCCTCTCGAGTTCGCGGAGTCTCTTAAAAATGAGGTACTCTTTACTCTTGTGATTGATCCTTTTTTTCTCGAGATCCCATCTGAACTTACCTCTGTGTAGATACCTGGCATCGTCCTTTTTTTCAGGATTTGACAGGTATGAATAATCATTTATCTGGCCTATCTCATCACCGCTGTATAACATGGGTATACCTGATAGCATCAGCATGCAGGCGTGCAGCATGATATCAAGGTTTATCGCACGGGCCATGCCTTCCTTGTCTCCATCCATGCTCGCTTTCTCGATACCACAAAGAGACGCCGTGGTTCCGCATATCCTGGCGTCACCCGTCTTCGGATCCTCGTTATACAGCTCACCGCGGCTGTTGGAGTATCCTTCCGTACCTACAAAATAATTATTCAGGTATTTTTTGTGAGCGTTTTCCTCCATCTCATGCCCTGCCAAAAATGCATAATCCAGCCCCCATCCGATATCATCATGGCATCTCAGATAGTTGAGGAATACATACTCCTTCGGAAGAGCCGATACGATATCGAACTGATTGCGCAGGAGTCTCGCATCCCTGGTCGCCACGGTATGCCAGATGGTCGCCATGGTAGTCACGTTATTTAGGATATGACACTCCGGCCTCTCAACTGTCCCAAAATAAGGAACCACCTTCTCAGGCTCCATTACAACCTCACCGAGCAGAAGCACACCCGGACAGACTATCTCGGTGATCAGTCTGAGCATCCTTACTATGTCATGCACCTCAGGGAGGTTCCTGCAGTTCGTGCCCAGCTCCTTCCAGATGTACGGGATCGCATCCAGTCTGAAGATGTCTATCCCTCTGTTTGCCAGATTCAAAAAGTTGTAGACCATCTCGTTAAACACACGTGGATTCCTGTAATTCAGATCCCACTGATACGGATGGAATGTAGTCAGGACATATTTGTTCCCTTCACCTGCACGGGTGAAGTTTCCGGGTGCGGTAACAGGGAATACTTCCGGCACGGTCTCATCATACCTGTTTGGTATCTCATCAGTATCATAGATAAAATACCTGCTCGCATATTCTTTATTTCCCGCGATTGCCTTCTGTGCCCACTCATGTTTATCAGAGGTGTGATTTAAAGCGAAATCAGCGAGTATACATATATCCCTTTTGTGACACGCCGTCGCAAGATCGGACAGATCGGTCATATCCCCGAGATCCTTGCGAACCTTGCGGAAATCTCTCACCGCATAGCCACCGTCACTCCTGCCTTTTTCAACATCCAGAAACGGCATCAGATGGATGACATTGACACCGGCATCCTCGATATAGGATAGCTTTTTTCTGACTCCGCGCAGATCCCCGGCAAAGTTGTCAACATACATCATCATGCCCAGCATGTCATTTTTCCTGTACCACTCGGGATCCGACTCCCTGTACGCATCAGACCTCTTCAGCCTGTCATCGCGCTCAGAATAATACTTTTCCATCTCGCCTATGAGTTCAGCATACATCCAACTGTTCTGATAGAGTCCGGTATAGAGTGACTTCAGCTCAGCCTGCCTTAACTTCATCCTGTTTTCAAAAACTTCCAGCTGACCGCTAAGCCCCGCTGACATATCTTCTCTGGTAAGTGCCATAAGCTTTCACCTTTCTCCGAATTCGCCCTTAAATAGTTAATTGTTCCTAAACTGTTGATCGTTTCTAATCTCAAAAATGCGCATCAAACTATTTCTTCCAGCTCATCATATTCAAGCATCGAGATCGCATCGAGTATCCGCTCCAGATGTTCTCTCTCATCCATCGGCGCCCTGTAAGCCTTAAGCTTCTCGCCGATAGCATCTATCTCATCGTAATCAGCGTTATCAAGATGCTTTTTGATAAGCGAATAATAATGCTCAAGCTCCTCCATATCCAGTTCAGGGAGGTCATCCATCTCCTCGGACACCATCGCTATCGGCATAAGCTTTGATCCGAGCTCTGTATAAGCCTCAACAAAAGCATCAATCTCCGACTCCACGGTCTGTGTATCGCCGCTTCGTCCGGCGTCCTCGAGCCTCTGCGCAAGACTGCTGAGGCCGAGAGCTCCGATAACACGGGCAGTACTCTTCATCCCGTGTATACGCACGATAAGGTTCTCCATGTCACCTTCCGCACGGTACCTCTCTATCTCTTCCGTGTTCATCCTGATCGTCTCGACATAGGCGCGGACAGCATCGATATACGCCTCCGTGTATCCGCAGTGATCGAGACCCGCACTCACATCGAGCTCGGGTATCTCATATAAAAATGTCGGCACCTCGGCTTCAGGCTCATCCTCGACATGATCCTCGGCAGGAAAAACCTTCTCGTCCGGGAGATATCTTATGATGGCTTCCTCCAGACTCTCCGGATCTATCGGCTTCGTCAGATAGTCATCAAATCCCGCCTCCAGATACGTCTCACGCATACCTGTGATCGCATTGGCGGTAAGGCATATGACAGGCGTATCACGGTTCGGATTATCTTCTATCTCACGGAGCTCCTGCAACGCCTGGATACCGTCCTTATACGGCATCATATGATCGAATATCATGATATCATATTTGTTTTTCGTCGCATAGAGTATTCCTTCATCCGCACTGTTTGCGGTATCTATATTCAGCTTCGTCCGCTTCAGAAGGCTGTTTATCACGACCAGATTGGCCGGGGTATCATCGACGACGAGGATATATCCGTCGGGAGCGGTGAATTTTTCATGATAACGCTTTCTCTCGGCCATGGACCTGATGAATGCCGTCTCATAATCGCCGACTTCATCCCATCCGTTCACCTTTTGCTTCACGCTGAAGTTAAACTCCGATCCCTTACCGAACTCGCTCTTTACTTTGAGCTCACTTCCCATCTGCTTCAAAAGGCGCTGTGTTATCGTGAGTCCCAGACCGGTTCCCTCTATGTTTCTGTTGTAATCATCATCAACTCTCTCAAATGCATCAAAAAGAGTCTCGAGATCCTCAGCATGGATGCCCACCCCGGTATCACGGACACCCACATTCAAAAGGATCGCATCGTCCTCGCCATCCACCTTCTCAAACCCCAGTGAAAAAGTGATGGTCCCCTGCTTTGTATATTTAACCGCATTTGTCAAAAGGTTTGTGACGGCCTGCTTAACTCTCGTTTCATCTCCGTGAAGATAGTTGGGGATCCTGCTGTCAATATGTAACTTCAGTTCAAGTCCCTTTTCCTCAACCCTTGTCTGGGCCATATTTACAAGGTCATTCAGTACGGAAGATATCTCATAATCCACCGGTATGATATCAAACTTTCCGGCTTCTATCTTTGAGAAATCCAGTATATCGCTTATCAGCCCTAAAAGAGTATTACCTGATGAACGGATATGATTCGCATAGACAAGGATATTCTCATCCTCACATTCTCTGAGTACCATCTCATTCATACTCAGTATCGAGTTCATCGGCGTACGGATATCATGCGACATAGCCGACAAAAAATATGTCTTTGCGCGGTTGGCACTCTGCGCCTCATACACCGCGAGCGCGAGTTCTTTGTTCTTCTCTTCGAGCTCACGGCCTGCGGCCTCTTTTTCTTTTATTCTTTTTCTCGAAGCCGCTATCCATCTCGCAGAAAGGATGATGACCAAGGCAGCGATCACGACCGCTATCAGAGTGACGATCCAGATATTATCAAGTATAAAATCGTAGGCAGTATAATCATACAGTCCATCCACATAACGATATGTCATGCTCTGGATCTGGTCCGTCCCGACGAGGTTTATGCCTCGGTTGATAAGCTTTAACAGTCCCTCTTCTCCGATCCTCACGCCGAAGCAACGGTCATCATTTATACCGAGCTGTTTCATCGTCAGCTCGCGGTATCTTCTGTTTTTCAATATATCATTTGCCCTGACTCCGTTAAGCGTCGTACTCTGTACGTCCCCGTCCATGACTGCCTCTAAGCACTCGTCTATGGAAGAATAATAAGTGAACTTTGCATCAGGAAAATGCGTTTTGACATAGAAATACTGCATGCGGTTGTTTTTGTTTACCGCAAAATCAGTCAGCTTTTTCTCATCGTATTCACCTCTGTAGATAAGCTCCGTGGTCGAGGAAACTACGGGGCTTGACTGATAGATCCCGTTTTCCTCGGAGAAATACAACCCGCCTCCCACGGGGAATATCGCATCCACCTTGCCGGACTGAACGTCAGCGATCATCTCATCATAGTTTTCATAACTTACAAATGATGTCTCTTTTTCTATCCCAAGTGCCTTCGAGATCTCGGGTACAAGCTCCTTTATCAGTCCCGTTACATTTCCGTCCGAGTCAGCATCACTGTACGGAAGATATCTTTTCAGATACCCGATGCGAAGAACCTTGTGTTCTGCGAGCCACTCTTTTTCAGTATCAGAAAAAGAACGACTTGAAATACTCTTAGAATAATATTTAATACGAAGCGAATTGATATAGTTAGGCTCCTCGGTCATAAGCTCGGTTTGAGCCTGATTCAGCTTTTCCAAAAGATCGGGTCTTTTTATGCTCACGCACATATAATAATCCGATGACCCGAACGCATAGAGAAGCTCGGCGTCGGGCCTGTCCTGCGTCCCATCGCTCTCGCCCACCATAACATCTACTTCTTTGTCATCAAAGGCCTGAATCATACTGCTGTAATCAGAGTATTTCATAACAGTCGCCGACAGTGAGTTTTCCTGCAAAAACCGATTGAGAGCACCCACCATCGCACTGTCAAGCACACCAATCTTTTTGCCCGAAAGAGTCTTGTAGGATGTGGTCACCGAGTCATCCGAAGCATGCTTAACAAAGTTGTAAGTCTCGTTGCCCATGGGCTGCTCCGGATATCCGATGATCCCCTCGCGCTCCTCGTTTTTTGCAAGCCCGGCGAGCATATCTATATCGCCGTCCAGTAACATCTGATACAGATCCGCAAAGCTTCCGTAAACGTATTCGTATTTCCAGCCGGTATACTCCGAGAGTTTGCGATAGTAGTCGTAGGCATAGCCCTTTCTCACGTCACCTTCTTTGGCTCCCACCTGGAAGATCTCATTCTCAAAATAACCTACTCTTACGGTAACTTCCGTAGTGTCTTTCTCTCCGTTTACGGTCGCGAAACTTATACGGGCGATATTAAACCCGCCAAAAAGAGTACAAAAAAAACACAACAGAAGAAAGCCTACGGCCACTCTGCGTGTTTTTTTCATGAAAAGTTTACTGCATTCTGCCATTTTTCAGTCTCAAAGTAATGATCGATTGCTGACACTATATCCGTCTGTTTCATGCTCTTTAACAGGTACCCCTGAGGCTTCAAGCTCATCACCTTAAGCACGGTCTCCTTGTCCGCCTTTCCGGTGAGAAAGATGACAGGGATCTCCGCCGAATCCGGCTCGCTCCTGAGCATCTCCAAAACCTTCGTTCCGTCCGTGATGGGCATATCATAGTCCATCAGGATCAGATCGGGGCGATGTCCCGTAATATATTTGATAGCCTGCATACCGGACTTCACTATGGTCACCTGGTATTTGTCCATAAGCCATTTTTTAACCATCTTCAAAAATGTTATGTCGTCATCCACGACGAGTATCTTTTTCGAGCTGCGGCGCTTCCTTGCTTCCTCAGCCTCCTCCGAAATGATCTTTACTATGCTCTTGTTCTCAAAAGGTCTTATAAATGCTTCCTTGACCATGTCCTTCGGGATAACTCGATATACCTTCTCGATATCCTCGCTGTAGCCGGCCAGAAAGAGTGATTTTACATCGTCTGCGCAAACATCCTTGATGAAAACGAGGACCTGTGTCATATCAGCTATGGCCTCATTCACATACAAAAATACCATGTCCGCTTCGTCTTTTTTGATCTCGATATCCTTGATCTCGGAATCAACACAGATACAATTAACACCCGACTCATCGATGGCCGCCGTGATAGAATCCGTGATATATGATTTTTCATTGCTCACTACAAGCAGCTTGTACTCCATCTGTTTAAAGCCTCCCGTCAATCGTTGTTTTCATCTTCGGGTATACTGTCGCGCATCCGATACCCGGTATCCTCGTCTATCATCGATATCATGATATCCGCAAACTGCGGATCGAATTGTGTCCCCTTACTCTTTTCGATCTCGCCGCGAACCACCTCCTGCGACAGAGACCTTCTGTAACTCCTGTTACTGGTCATCGCGTCGTAGGCATCCGCCACCGCGATGATCCGCGCCTCCTCAGGTATGTCCGTACCCGCGAGTCCGTCAGGATATCCTCTTCCGTCATATCTCTCGTGATGCCACCTGGCACCGTCCGCGAGTCTGGGCATTTTTTTAATATTTGAAAGAATACGCGCTCCCACCTCCGGGTGCGTCTTTATCAGGGCGAACTCCTCATCGGTCAGTCTGTCAGGTTTATTGATAACGCTGTCAGGCACTCCGATCTTTCCGACATCGTGCAAAAGCCCCATCATGAAGACCGCGTCCTGCTTCTCCTCGTCGTAGCCGTATCTTTTGGCAATCTCTTTCGAGTATTCCGCCACGCGCACGGAGTGACCGTTCGTATATGTATCCTTCGCATCTATCGCGGTAGCGAGTGACTCGACGACCTGGATAAAAAGTTCCTCATACTCCATGGTCTTTTTCTCTACCTCTTCTGCCAAATGCCTCTGAAGCCTGACCAGCTCGACAACCTGTCTCACTCGCAAAACGAGAATATTCGCTATGAGTGGCTTTTTGATATAATCCATCGCTCCACTGGCGAGTCCCTTCGCCTCGGCGGCCTCATCATCATTTGCAGTGAGGAATATAACGGGGATGTCGGCTCCCTTCTCCGTACTGCGAAGCTTGTCCATCACCTCAAAACCGTCCATCTCCGGCATACGGATATCAAGGAGTATCAGATCCGGAGCATCGTTCTCACTGATGTAGTCCAAAAGCTGACTTCCGCTCTTCAAAACCACAGCCTTCATATCAGCTTCAGTCAGGATAGTCCACGCTCTTTTTAATACTATGGAATCATCATCAACTACTACGATCAGCGGCTGCATATACCCTCCAAAAAAACCGTACAAAAAACCGAAAATGCGTCATATTTATCTTATCTTAAATACGCCTTATTGTCAACAAAAAAATGCTTGTTTGCGCTCTGTGTGCGTGGTATACTTGAAGTGAACGCATCGTGAGAAACCAACGATAAAAAGGCGTTTGTGCCTATGGTAACTGAGATTGTCCCCGAATGGAGGAAAAATGAAACCTAATAACAAAACCGGCGAATGCTACGACCATATCGAGGCTGACACAATGGAAATAGACATCCCCGGTATCAACAACGAAAAAGGTATCTTAAACTCCGGGAATCCCGTTCTGTTCAGAGAGCTTCTGGGAGACGTGTACGAGCTGATAGATAAAAAGAGCGATTCGATCCGTGCTCATCTCGAAAACAATGAGATAACGAGTTACACGACCGAGGTTCACTCTCTGAAGACGACCTGCCGCATGATCGGAGCGATGGAGCTCGCCGAGGACTTCTATACTCTCGAGAAACTCGGTACCGATAACAACGTGACTAAACTGAAAGAGTATACTCCGAGTGTGCTCGCCGATTTTTATGCGCTTAAACCTTACTTAAAACCATATGCCAAAGTGAAAGCAGAACCGGATCAGGAGTACAACAAAACAGACATCCTTGACACCCTGGACAAACTGAAAACTGCGATCAAAGATTTCGATCTGACCGCAGCCGAAAAATGCACAGATACGCTCGCTGCCTATGTTTTTGATGAGGCATTATCGCCGCAGATCAAAAAGCTATGTGAGCTCGTCACCAATCTCGATTACGAAGAAGCGGGTGAATTGATAGACTCCGTGAGAGATCAGCTGTAGCACGGTCTTTGTTAAGCCGTATCTATCTTCCGCTCCTTCTCATATACTCCTCTACCTCTGCGCTCTTGGGCATCACGCGGAGCGCTCCCTTTCTGGTGGTAACGATAGACGCCGCTGCGTTTGCGAAGGTCAGCATATCCTTAAGCTCACCCTCGTCAAAGTCAAACCCGTTTTTCTCAAGTATATGATGCAGGACGCACGCGCAGAACGTGTCTCCTGCTCCCGTGGTCTCTATCGTATTCGGGTTTCTAAGCGCCGGGACGCTCACTTTCTTATCTCCCAAAAATGCCATGCTCCCGTCAGGCCCGCACGATACCAATATCAGCTTGAGATCCGGGTATTTTTCTTTCAGATACTCTACCCCTTCATCATAGGAGTCAGTTCCCGTAAACCATGTTATCTCGTTATCCGATATCTTCAGAACATCGCACTGACCGATCCCATATGATATACGCTCCTTCGCCAGATCCAGATTGTCCTTCCACAGAGGCGGCCTTAGGTTCGGATCGAAACTTATGATGGCACCGGCCTCCTTCGCTATACGTATCGCTTCTTTTGTAGCGATAAAACAATCATCATCCGTCATGGAAAGCGAGCCGTAATGAAACACCTTACAACCTCTGATCAGGTCCGTATCTATCTCTTCTTTTCGGAGCATCATATCCGCACCGGGATCTCTGTAAAAAGAGAAATCCCTGTCGCCGTTCTCATAGGTGTGTACGAAAGCCAGAGTTGTATTGTAATCCTTGTCCATTATAAGTCCGTCCGTACCTACTCCTACCTCTACCAACGCATCACGGAGGTTGCGACCGAACATGTCATCTCCGACCTTACCGATGAAGGCTGTGGAGTGCCCCAGTTTCGTGAGCATCGAAAGGACATTGCAGGGTGCTCCTCCAGGGTTCGCCTCCATGACGGGATTTCCCTGAGGGGATACTCCGCTTCCGGTAAAATCTATGAGCAGTTCCCCTAATGCGACTACGTCTGTTTTTTTCATTTTAATCCTCCATGATGTTTTCCATAATAATAACATAAACGGATGAATAAAACAAGGATATAAAACGAGCGGACCGCGATCTGCGATCCGCTCCGTATCCTGTCATTCCGCAGCCAGTTTCCAGCTCACTGCCTGCTTTCTTCCGCTGATGAAGTTCCGATATATACCGTCCTGTTTCATCAGTTCATCATGTTTACCCTTCTGTACGATCTTACCTTTATCCACCACGAGTATCTGATCGGCGTTTCTCACGGTCTTTAACCTGTGCGCGATCATGATTATCGTCTTTTGTTTTGTGAGGTTTTCGATCGCCTCAGTAAGCTCTTTTTCATTCTCGGGATCGACATTTGCAGTCGCCTCATCGAGTATGATTATCGGCGCATCCTTCATGATGGCCCTCGCGATGGCGATCCTCTGTTTCTCACCGCCGGACAGAGTCGCGCCGCCCTCTCCGATGACCGTATCATACCCGTCCGGAAGCTCCATTATGAAGTCATGACAAGCTGCTTTTTTCGCTGCCTCCATCACCTCATCCATCGTTGCCTCCGGCTTTCCGAAACGGATATTATTTGCAATGGTATCCTCAAAAAGATACACTCTCTGGAATACAAAACTGAAGTTCTCCATCAGTGAATCAAAACTGTAGTCCTTGACATTTTTTCCACCCAGAGTGACCTCGCCCTTCTGTACATCCCAGAAACGGGCGATAAGTGAGGTGATTGTCGTCTTTCCTCCGCCACTCGGTCCGATGATGGCTGTCGTCGTATTCTCCTTTATATCGAGCGACACGTCATCTATGATCTTGCGGTTCTCATATGCGAAATCAACATGCTCCATATGGATATCGTGATTCTTCGGTGTGTAGTTCTCACCGTCGATATCCATCTGAGGCGTTTCGAGGATCTCATTTGCCAGATCCACGCCCTTTCCGATGATCTTTAGGAGTGCCGTATAGGTTCCCGCCAGATCGAGGGACTCATAGATCATGAAGGAACAAAGGAGCATTATGATAGTGTATTCGATCCCCATCGTTCCACCGAGATAGAACTTAAGAGATGCTCCTGCGACCACCACTCCGATCAGCTTGCAGATCAGATTCTGCAGACCCACAGCCGGTATGGCAGCCAGCTCCGCAGCGATGTCCGCCTTTCTCTTTCTGTCTATCGCCTTTTGAACACGAGACTGATTCTGCCCGATGATATTGTAGTTTCGTATCTCGGCGATGCCCTGTGTGTACTCGAGGATCACGCCGACTATATCGCGGTCGGAATCGAGCTTTTCGCCCGCCACTCTGGCGACACTTAAGTTAGTCCATTTGTTTACCAGCAAAAATATTCCGATCCCCGCGAGAGATATCAGTCCTATACGCACGTCAAATACAAACATAAACAGTGCGACAACTATGGTAGTGAGTCCACCCTGCAATACCATCATGATGGCGCGTGTTGCGATATCGCCGGTCTGCTCCATCGTATTTGTTGTCACCGATGTGATGTGACCGAGGCTGGTATCATTAAAATATCCCATCGGAAGATACCTCAGATGTTCACCGATCTCTATTCTTTTTGAAGCGCAGGTGTCATACCCGCCCTCCGTCTGGAGCATATAGGAAAAACGGTTGACAACGGTTTTTCCGAGAGTGCTCACCAGCATGAGTCCGATCACGAGAAGTATTTCAGGCCACTCGATCCTGTTTTCTATCACTGCTTTTATCGCAAAGAATGCGGCGGGTATTTTCATCGCGGTAAAGAGTGCTTCTATCACTCCGAGTACGACCGCCTTGTAGAACTTTCCCCGATTCTTTTTATTACAGAAAGCGAAAAACTTTTTAACCATCTTAAGCATGAGCCGCCTCCTCTCTGAATGATACATCGGATGCCTGTTCCGTATCCTCATCCCTTGCCATGGTGTGTGCTTCCCACATGTTTTTGTAAAGCTCGCAAGTTTCCAAAAGTGTTTTTTGTGTTCCCACGGCTTCGACATTTCCATCACGGATCACAAATATCTTGTCCGCGTCGACTATCGTTGACAGGCGGTGTGCGATCACGATCAGGGTCCTTCCCTTGACCAGTTTCGCCACACTCGACTGTACGAGCGCCTCATTCTCAGGGTCAGTGTACGCCGTCGCCTCATCAAGTATAACGACCGGCGCATCCTTTAACATGGCTCTCGCTATACAGATCCTCTGTCTCTCTCCGCCCGACAGATGACCGCCGGCTCCGCCCACGACCGTATCGTAGCCGTTTTCCAAGCCCAATATGAACTCATGACACCCGGTAGCCTTCGCAGCATTTATCACGTCCTCATCCGTCGCACCGGCTCTTCCCAAGCGGATGTTTTCCATGACCGTCATGTCAAACAGATAATTGTCCTGTGCGACATACGAGATCTGCCCCATATAATAATCTAACGGCAGTTCCCTTATATCCACGCCGCCATATGTTATCGTCCCGGAATCCACATCCCAGAGCGAATCTATCAGTCTGGCGATGGTGCTTTTGCCCGACCCCGACGGACCGACTATGGCAGCGACCTCACCCTGTTTGATCTCCATGTTGATGCCGTGCAGGATCTCCTTTTCCTTATATGAAAAATGCACATCACTAAGCGTGATATCTGCTCCCTCAGGCTTTTTGGTAAGAGTAGTCGGTCTCACCATATCCTTACGCTCGAGTATCTCTGTCACCTCGCCGAAGATAGTCTTCATCTTCAACAGGTCATCCGCATAGGAGAATGCGACCACGAGCGGTGCGATAAGTCCCGCAGAAAGGATCACTCCCGTGATGAATCCCTCCGGACTTAATTCTCCACTCTTTACCAAAAGCATTCCGATAGGAAGCACTCCCAGAAATGTCGCCGGCAAAAATGACATCGTGCCTGCCTGAGGCCAGATACATCTGCGCATCCATTTGATGAAAACATCAGCGCCCTCTCTCGCAGCCACGACGAACTTTTCATATGAGCTTCCGGTCTTTCCGAACGCCTTTATAACTTCGATCCCGTTGATGTATTCAACGGCAGTATCGTTCAGTTTTTTTGTCTTCTCGATCGAGAGCTCATATCCACCTCTGCTCTTCATCATCATGACTGTCATGAATACGAGTCCGATCACGGCTCCCACCAGATTGGCCAGTCCCAGTCGCCAGTCTATCGTCATGACGTAGACAAACATCACGACAGGTAAAAGGATATTTGCCGTAAACTCAGGTACGATATGCGCCAGGGTCGTCTCCATCGAGTCCACACGCTCTACGATGATATTTTTATAGCTTCCGCTGTTATCATCGAGGACAGAACCGAGCGGTATCTTGGACATCTTCTCGCACAACTGTTTTCTGATGCCTGCGAGCACCGTAAAGGTCGCCACATGCGACAGAGAAGTCGACAGGGAGTGAAGTGTCACTCTGACTGTCCAGCTGATCGCCATCAACAATACCTGCCACAGATAATAATCCCAATCTTTGTTTCCTGCCAGAAGCTGTTTTACGATCTCAGCCATAATAAGGTAAGGAACAAACGATGCAGCTACGCCAAGTATGGCGAGAAGCACGCTCCCTCCGAAAAACACCTTCTTCCTGCCTGCGAACTCAAACACCCACGACAGAATGCCTCTTTTTTTCATTTTTCCTCCCTTCTGCATGATCAGTATATATGATCCGATTGTAAATGAATATAGATGTTAGGTATAACTGTTTTTAGTTAGCCATTTCTAACCTTATGCATGATATCATAAGATATCCGTCTGTGTCAAGAGGAAATACTGTTGTTGTTTTTCACATTTTGTTTCTTTTATGATCACATATTGTTCACATTCTATCGGTACCCTAGAGTCATGATCATGATTATACGTAACCATAACCCATACAAGACCGGAAGGAGATGATCATTATGAAAAGAAAAAAAATAAAAAGAATCGGAAAGATCACAGCGGCGAGCGCGCTTGCCCTGGCACTTACATTCGGAACCTTATCCATTGCAGGGATCACCGGATGTGCTTCAGATCAGACGGAAGCATTGGCAAAGGAGACACCGCCTGATGGAGCCCCGGGAGGCGCTCCGCCGGATGGTGCACCGGGAGGTACCCCGCCTGATGGCGCTCCCGGTGGTGCTCCGGGTGGTGCTCCCGGTGCGGATGCATCCAACATAAGCTGGAGCGGCGCGACAGAGATCACGGACTCGGGAAATTATTCTGATAAAACATATTCTTCACAGACATCGGATCAGAATGCTCTACTCGTAACCGGGAATGCAACCTTCGACGGGATAACTGTGGAGAAGTCGGGAGATGGAGAGAGTGGAGACGCGCAGAGTTTCTACGGGACCAACTCAGGCATCATGGTTAAGGACGGCGCTAAGGTAACCATCAAAAATGCCACGATAAACACATCAGCAAACGGCGCTAACGGAGTGTTCTCATACGGCGGAAGCGCAACTACAGGGAACTCCTCGTCGGACGGCACTACCGTCACCATATCCGATTCAAAGATAACCACGACCGGAGACGGTTCCGGCGGCATCATGACGACCGGAGGCGGCATAACGAATGCCAAAAACCTTACGGTGAATACCTCCGGCAGATCTTCCGCAGCGATCCGGACCGACCGCGGCGGCGGCACCGTGACAGTCGATGGAGGGACTTATACCACTAACGGTCTCGGTTCACCCACCATCTACTCTACAGCAGATATAACAGTATCAAATGCGACACTCACATCCAACACATCCGAGGGCGTGTGCATCGAGGGGACAAACAGCATCACGCTCAACAACTGCAACCTTACTGCCAACAATAACAAAAAGAACGGAAACGCCCAGTACCTCGATTCGATCATGATATATCAGTCATTCTCGGGCGATGCTGCAGGCACGGGCTCGCAGTTTTCCATGAAGGGTGGCACGCTTAACAGTAGGAGCGGTCATGTTTTCCACGTGACCAACACGAATGCGACCATCAACCTGAATGACGTTTCGATCAACAACTCAGACAGTGAGAATGTCCTTCTGTCGGTAACAAATGACGGATGGAGCGGAACTGATAACAAAGCAAGCGTGAACGCGACTTCACAGAATCTTTCGGGGAAGATCATCGTGAGCAACACCGCAAGTTCTGCCTCAAATAGCACTTCAAGCCTTGCATTAAATCTCGACTCCGCATCGACATTTACCGGATCAATAGGTGATGAGAACGGATCAGGAAGCGCTCTCGGAACAGTGGACGTAACACTCGATGGCGCCTGGACACTTACATCTGACTCCTATGTCACTTCGATCTCAGGCTCAGGCATCATTGATTACAACGGTCATACCCTCTATGTCGGCGGAACCGCCTACACATCGGGCAGCCCCGGCGGAAGCATCACGAACGGCTCCGTATCACAGGAGACAGTTACCGCGGAGAGCGGCTACCAGATCCAGTATTCAACATCAAAGTCCTTTAAGAAAAAGACAACTAAAACAGTTACAAAGAAACAGATGAACAGGATAATAAAATCTCTTAAGAACAAAAAGAAAACCTATTATTATCGAACCAGAACATATGAAACGGTTAATGGGAAAACCACTTACGGCAAGTGGTCGAAAAAGAAAAAGTGTTAAAAAAAACGAGCGGGCATAGATCAATGCCCGCTCCGCTTCCCTATAATTGCCTACCTCACCTGAACATCTGCTATCGGAGAATGACAGAAAGCACACTGACCGCGGCTTCCCGCGCGGATCCTGGTCGCTCCTCCGCACTTCGGACAGCGAACCTCTGCAAAACCGGTGCCCTTCTCACCGACCATCGCATCATTTATAATGATCGCAGGAGTCCCCTCAAGCTGAAGAGTACATCCCTGAAAGTATCCCTTGCGAAAAAGAGTCTCAAGCTCCTTGAACACCTCATCCTGACGCTTGCCGGTCTGACCGGTCAGCTCACGGATCTCTACGATACCGTTTCTGTCTCCGGACAAAATGGTCTCATAGCGGAGTGCCGCATTGACCTTCCTGCTCATCACCAATCCTATGCATAAAAGCACCAGACCGGGTATGATCATGGTTGCAAAGATCGGAGTAAAATACCTGTACTCTCTGAACTCGGAATTGCTACTTACAAGATTCATGGGCAGTACCAGGCTGTAGATAGTACCAAAGGCGTAAAGCCCGGCTATGATGCTGCCTGCAATGATAAACCCTTTTGCTTTTTTTCTCTGCGATTCAAAAATCGGTGACAAATAATTGTATTTGATAAATGTTGGATTCATATCTGTCAATCCCTTTCTCTCAAAGAAATGTGGTTACAACTTTCCAGTCATTAAGCGTTCCTGAAGCACTGTCAAAGTTCGCACCAATCTTTATAAAAAGAAGCCCCAAGAACAACGTTTTTTCGTAATTCTTAGAACTTCTTATCCAGCTGCTAACGGGAATTGAACCCGTGACCTCTTCCTTACCAAGGAAACGCTCTACCGACTGAGCTATAGCAGCATAATGTCTTCCTACGGAAGCCATATAACAAATGCTTCGCATTTGTTCGGAATGTTGCGTTATGTAGCCATACAACAAATGCTTCGCATTTGTTCCGATTGCTTGTCTGTAACCATACAACAAATGCAACATACCAACGCCCAGTAAAAACCGAACGTTGATATGTTACCAAATTTACATCATTTTGTCAACTGCTTTTTGTCGATACGCTCTTATTATTCCTCGGGATCATCCGGATCACTTTCCTCATCATCCGGATCTCCCTTACTCGGTCCCGCTGTTATCTCTATAGATGCAGTCAGTTTCGTGTTGGTTTTATATGTAGCTGTGATTATTGTTGTTCCCTGTCCATAGAACGTAACCCGTCCATTTTTATTTACAGTTCCAACAGATGGATTGCTACTCGTCCATTCAAACTTTTTCAAGTCGTTATCTGTGATCTGGAACGGTGTTGTTATAAGCTTATATACGCCTTCTCCATCTTCCGTCTCTTCTCCGATATCCAGAGTTTCAGGATCGATATCATTCTCCTCATCCTCCTCATCCTCCTCATTCGGATCGCTCGAGTCTACTTCCGTATCCTCAGTATCAGGATCCTCCGGATCATCAGGCTCATCCAGATCATAATCATAGTAATACTTTTCAGTTGCGAATTGAACTGATTCAAGATCGACCTTGGCCACAGTCACATTTAATTTGATCGATCCTTTAACCAAGCTGTTTCTAGAAGTGATCGTAATAACAGCACTTCCCGGATGATCAGCTCTTACCTTTCCGCTTTTAGTCACTGTGCATACCGCAGGTTTATTACTCTTATACTTAAGCTTGTTTTGCTTAACATTCAAACCTTTTAGTGTTATGGTAGCTGCATCTTCGGGTTTCATGTTGCTGAATGCTGAAGCATTTGATACAGTTCCTGTCAGTTTGACAACTGTAGGTTTTTTTACTTTCTTTGCCACAGCCACAGGGCTATAAGCAAATACCAGTGCCAATACGAGAACCATTGACACGATTCTTAATAATGTTTTTTTCTGTTTCATAGTATCGGTCTCCTTTCTTTGTTTAACTATGGTTTATGATGATCACGGTAACGTAACTGGATTATGCCACCCGTTGCCATCTAGGCCAAAATTCATCGAGCCGACAACACTATACCCCTGTTGATATGGTGTAATTGGTTCGCTATTTGTTTTCCATGCTTTATTCTCCCATCCATCACTATCTCTTATTGCCATAGGAATGTCATTATTTGTAACCGAATAGTTTATTGGTTTAACAATAACCGTCCCATGTCCTTCAATAGTAACAGAACCCCCACCTATAATACTACCTTGCGTGTCACCAAGTGAAAACCTCAAAAACGCATAAGTTACTGTCGTCGACGATGACAAATATCCGGCTTTTGTATTTGTCACAGTCACTTGTACCTTATTTGATTCAAAAATTATACTATTAGCTACGGACGGTTCGATAGTAGCTGTATTACCACCCTGTATTGGTTGTGGATTATCATTCCCCATAATGCTATACCACTGATATGACGGAGTTCCACCGTCAGTTATACCATCATGAGTACAAACCAAAGCTCCCTCCTCATTAATACCAATCTGTACATTCGTTGGCATCTGTGCACTCGGCGGTGTATACGTCGGATCCGGTGGTCTTGTCCCCCATACCGCATAATACGTTGCGGCTTGAGTTATCTTTGTGGACGAGTAAACATTTCCGTATGTCGCTGTATTTGTCGTAGCCCAACCCAGGAAATCAGTGCCGTTTGTCCCGGAGGTTGGTGCTGACATGTCAGATTCAGACGGTAATGTCCCCAGCGTCTTGCCCCATTCATATTCTTTATTTAATTCTGTTTTCGCATTCGTACCGGTTCCGAACGTCCCT
>CAMVOY010000050.1 GCA_947169235.1 uncultured Lachnospiraceae bacterium
CCGTTAGACTAGTACAGCGATCGCAAAATAACCGAACATCGCTATACTGGTATTATAACAGCCATCCGTACACATATTTACTCGGACACGCTTTCGCTCGATTCCAAGCGTCACGTTGTGCGGCACCAAAATACGGTGCCTGCGCAACGACGCTTGCAAAACGGTCCTCGTACAATATGTGTTTCGGATGGCTGTTTTTTGTTTGGCACATGTTTAATTATTTTAGTTATCAGTTGATTTTCCGACTATGCCCAGCTCTTCCTCTTCGAGTTGCCTATACGCCACCTTTCCTACGAGTGTCTTCGGCAGCTCAGCTCTGAACTCTATCTCTCGAGGCATCTCATACTTCGCCAGATGCTTTTTGCAATAGGCCATGATCTCATCGCGGGTAACGTCATCGGCAGGGATGCCGGGCTTTAACATGATGAATGCTTTCACAGCATGCATGCGGTAGGTATCGGGTACTCCGATCACGCAGCTCATCTGCACCTTTTCATGGGCATCGATGATGTTTTCAAGCTGCGCCGGATAAATGTTGTAGCCGGAGGATACGATCATCCTCTTTGCTCTGCCCTTGAAGAATATAAATCCCTCCGAGTCCATCGTGCCGAGATCTCCCGTATACACCCAGGTAAGGCCGTCCGCATGCTTTCGAAGCGTCTGAGCCGTCTCCTCGGGATTGTCCATGTACTCCTTCATGACGGTAGGACCCGCGAGCAGGATCTCGCCTTCCTCACCGTACGGCACCTCTTCGTCAGTACCGGGTTTAACTATCTTAATAAAGGTATCAGGGAACGGAAGCCCGATACTTCCTTCCTTAAACATATGCGGGGGAGTCAGGCAGCACGCCGTAACGGTCTCCGTCGTACCGTATCCCTCTCTCACCATAACGACCGAATGATGATCATTAAGGAAATGATCCAGTTTCTTTTTCAATTCTATCGAAAGTGAATCTCCTCCCGAAAAAACTCCCTTCAGGAAACTCAGATCCTTTCCGTCCATGGATTTTATACGCAAGAGCGCCTCATACAGCGTAGGCACACCTGCGATGAAATTGCATTTGTACTTTGTGATGAGCTTTGCATAGCTGTCCGCCGTAAAGCGCGGAACCAATACGCATCTTCCGCCGTTCGACAGCATCGTATGTATGCACACTCCCAACCCGAATCCGTGGAAAAGCGGCATCGCAGCGAGCATCCTGTCTCCCGGTCTGAACATCGGGTTCGCAGCGAGCACCTGAGTGCTCAGAGCATTGAAGTTCATATTGGTAAGAACGATACCCTTCGTCGTACCTGTCGTTCCTCCGGAATAAAGTATTACCGCAGGGTCGTTCGCATGTGATTTTACTTTGTAATTGTAGAAACAGCATCTGCCCAGTCGGATAAACTCCTGCCATCTGATAACGGGTGCATCCGAAGGGATCTTTATCTTTCGTCCCTCCGTCAGCATGTATCCGGCCTTCAGTCGTTTGGTCAGCTCGTCCTTCACGCTGGCGATAATGATGTTTACCACCTTTGTATTCGCACGGATACTCTCAAACTTGCTGTAGAACTGATCCAGTGTGATCGCGGTCACACTGTTTGACATGTTTAAGTAATCCTCTATCTCCTTCTCAGCTGACAGCGGATGGATCATGTTTGCCACGGCACCGATAAGATTCACGGCATAAAGCATGAATATCGCCTGAGGGCAGTTCGGCATCGCTATAGTCACACGATCTCCCGCTCTCACTCCGATGGTGCGCAGACTCCTCGCACACTTATGTATCTCGTTTATTAGCCTCTTATATGTAGTCGGACGTCCCATAAAGTCAAAAGCCACATAGTCGGGGTATTTTTCTGCCACCTTCTCTACCATCTCGAACATGGTGCCTTCAAAATACGGTACCGTGAGAGGCACCTCACCCAGATGAGGCTCCCATGGCATCTTTGCCGTGATCGGTTCGTCATTCCATTTACGTTTTATTTCACTCATTTTTCATTCCGCCTGTATTATAATATTATTATTTATATAAATATATTCATTTTTCTTTATGCATCTTCGGTTTTTCCTCAAGCCTCTTTTCGAGCTCCTCAGGATGCTCCAAAAGATATTTCAAAAGCCTCACGGATTTGGAAAAATAATATCCGTCCGCGATCCTCTCATCGACCGTAAGCCCCAGATCCACGCTCATTTTCATCTCAACCTTTCCGTTTTCATCGTAGAACGGGCGCTTTTTGATCTGTCCGATAACGATAAACACGGAGTTTGTCCCCCAATTTGACAGATGATGATAACCGGCTCTCATACCGATGGAACCGAGATTTGAAAGGAAAACGGATGAGTAACACGGATCACCCACCGTCAGCGCAGGGATCACAATATTTCTCTTCTCCAAAAATACCACCAAACGCAGGATGAGTTTTCCGATGAAGCCGAACTTTCTCAAAAGGTTTGTGCTGTCTACGGCATCTCCGCCGTCACCCTTCCTGGCCTGATATATCTGATCATACATCTTCTGGTGGATGGTATCGAGTGTATCCACGCGAAATCCCTTTATGAATGCAAGACCCTCATCGCCGTTATCATCGAACTTTCTTTTCACCGTAAAGGCTGCAGAAATATGGTTTCTCTGGTACATCGAGCCACTTTTTATAAAACGGTTGAGCTGTGGTCTGAGCACGAGAATCTTTAGCGCAGCCGTGACCATCAGCTGGAAAAATGTATAGTGATAGCCATCATTCCCTTCATTTTTCTTCTCAAGGAATTTCATGGTCTCAGTGAGGTCAATGGTTTCCTTGATATAGCCCTCATTTGCGGTCCTTCCCGGATAGATGACGGGCATCAGAAAGTGGAGTGCATCCACATCTCTGATCTTTTTTGCATCAAATCTGTCTCCTGGTCGTCTCATTTTTTATCTCCTTATCGTCAAGAGTTACAAACACATATGATATTCTCTCATATTTTTAATATATAGTCAATGATATTATATTGATTATTCTGATTAAAAGTGGTATACTAGTACAGCAACCGTGGCACACGCCCCGGCATGGAGGAGTAATACAAAATGAATACTGAAAAAATGCGAAAGGCCCTGACCAGCTTTCTGCGCTGGCCGCTGATACTGGGGCTGATGCTCATAGTTATGAATATCCATATGTACACGCTGAACACCGAGATCGCGATGATCATCACGATCTATGTTGGAGTGTACTTAATCTTTGCTTTACTGCTCTACATGATCAAAAGGCGTTCTGTCCTCAGAGATCTGGTGAGTTACGCCATGCGGTTTCACATGGCGACAAAAAAGATCGCAACGGAGTTCGAACTCCCGATGTGTATCATGGACTCTAACCTTATCAGCATCTGGGACAACAACGCTTTCCGAAAGACTTTTGCTTCTGACCTCGGAAAGAGGTTCAATGTAACTGAAGCCATCCCCGAGATAGATGAAAAAAGCATGCCGGGAGGCGATGACGAAATCGGCGAGATGCATTTCGGCGTGAACACGTCTTACTACCATGCCATCTTGAAGAGACTTGATCTCGACCAGGCTCTGAGCTCTGACAAAAGAGTAGAAAAAGAGCTTGCACGTCGCGCCTCTCACATCGGAATATCCGGACAGCTCTACATGGTCTATATCCACAACGAGACCGATCTCGTACGTGTTATCCAGGAGAACTATGACCAGCGTCTCGACGTCGGCCTTCTCTACATCGATAATTACGAAGAGAGCTTGGATACCGTCGATGACGTGAGACGGGCACTGTTGGTCGCTCTGGCTGACAGAAAGATAAACAAATACATGCTCGGCTATGACGCCATCATAAGAAAACTCGAAAAAGACAAATACATTTTTATGATACAGCACAAATACCTCGCTCAGATGCAGGCTGACAAGTTCTCCATTCTCGAGGATATAAAGACTATCAACGCCGGATCTCCCGAGGAAACAGGCATCACGATCTCCATGGGTATCGGTTCACAGGCTGACACCTATCGCAAACGCCAGGAATACGCAAGATCAGCTATCGACCTTGCTCTCGGCCGCGGCGGTGACCAGGTCGTGATCAAGACCAAAGACAACACCCTCTACTACGGAGGAAAGAGTATAGAGCAGGAAAAAAATACCCGCGTGAAGGCACGTGTCAAGGCTCATGCGCTGCGTGACTCCATCGAGGTTGCAGACAGACTGATCATCATGGGTCACAAAATGCCTGATGTCGACGCTATCGGAAGTGCCCTCGGTATATACAGGATTGCAACTGATCTCGGCAAGCCCGCACGCATCGTGGTCGATTCGGTAACTTCGGCTTTGGAGCCGTTACTTTCGCTTTTTAAGGGGAACAAAGACTACCCCGATGACCTGTTCTTAACTGCTTCACAGGCATCAGACTATGTAGGAAACGGGATCGGCGTGCTGCTCGTCGTGGTAGACGTCAACAAGCCATCATTTACCGATGCTCCGGAGCTCATAGACAAGGTTTCATCCCTGGTCGTCATCGATCATCATCGTCAAACCGGTGAAGCCTTCGTCAATCCGACGCTCTCCTACGTGGAGCCTTTCGCCTCATCGGCCTGCGAGATGGTCGCTGAGATCATCCAGTACTCCGGTGACGAGGTACATCTTCGCACACTCGAAGCAGATGCGCTCTACTCCGGAATCATGGTTGATACGAACAACTTTATGAACAAACCCGGCGTGAGAACATTCGAGGCCGTGGCATTTTTACGAAGATGCGGCGCCGAGATGATACGTATCAGAAAAATGTTCCGAACGGACATCGAGGAATACAAAGTCCAGGCAGAGGCAGTGGGAAATATGAGCCTTTTCATGGATTCATATGCTTTTGCCACCTGCCACGCGGACAACTTCCCCGACCCGACCATCATCGGATCGAAGATAGCGAACACATTCTTAGATATCCAGGGTGTGAAAGCATCCTTCGTATTTACCGAATACAACGAAAAGATCTTCATCAGCGCCCGCTCCATAGATGAGTTGAACGTCCAGCTGGTGATGGAAAAGCTCGGCGGCGGCGGTCACATCAACATGGCCGGTGCACAGCTCGCCGATTGCTCGGTTGAAGAAGCCAAAGAAAAGGTCAAAGCAGTTCTGACCGAGATGAGAAAGGAAGGTGAGATCGTTTGAAAGTAGTACTTTTTGAAGACGTAAAATCACTTGGGAAAAAGGATGATATCGTGGAAGTCAGCGATGGCTACGCGAGAAACTTTATATTAAAAAAGAAGCTCGGAGCTGAGGCAACTCCGAAGGTCTTAAACGACTTAAAGCTGAAAAAGCAAAACGACGATAAGGTTGCTGCCGAGAAGCTCGCCGAGGCAAAAGAGTTTGCGGCCCGTCTTTCCGATCTGTCCGTAGAGGTGAAGATCCGTGCAGGCCAGGACGGCAGAGCTTTTGGCGCGGTATCCACAAAGGAGATCGCGACGGCTGCAAAGGAACAGCTCGATATGGAGATCGACAAACACAAGCTCGTTCTCAAGGAGCCCATCAAGGCGATCGGAACCTATCAGGTGCCCATAAAGCTCCACCCTCAGGTTACTGCCGAGCTTAAGGTAGTAGTAAAAGACATAAACTGATATAAGGATACGACAAACTATGGAAGAAGAAGTGATCCGAAGGATCATGCCCCATGATCTGAAGGCCGAACAGTCCGTCCTGGGCTCTATACTGCTCGACAACGAGACCTTGCCGGACGTATGCGACAAGCTTACCGATGATGATTTCTATGATCACACCTGTAAGGTTATTTTTCATGGGATAAATGAGCTCTACAGAGAGGCAAAGCCGGTAGATATAGTAACGCTGTCAGCCAAACTCTCAAGTCTCGGAGCATCCGAAGATACACGCTCGCCCGAGACTCTGACCGGGATACTGAACACCGTCCCGACCTCGACCAACGTCGCTCAATACGTGCAGATCGTGCGTGACAAATCCTACTCAAGGAAAGTCATACAGCTCTCGGAACAGCTGCAGAATCAGGGCTACAAGGACGAAAAAGACGCATCTGAACTGATGCAGAGCGCCGAGGCTGAGATATTCGAGCTCTCCGAGCAGTTCTCCACAGGCAAAAACCGTCAGTCCATGGAGATCATGGACATCATGATGGAGACCATAGAGGATATAGAAAAAGCTTCCGAAGCCGGAGGCAGAGTTACCGGTATTCCTACCGGTTTCCGCGACTTAGACGATCAGATCGCAGGCCTGCAGCCATCGGATCTGATACTCATCGCAGCCCGTCCTTCCATGGGAAAGACAGCATTTGCGCTGAATATCGCCGAGTACGCCGCACTAAAAAAAGATGTGCCCACGGCCATCTTTTCACTCGAGATGAGTGCCACTCAGCTCGCGAAGAGACTTCTGTCGATGAACTCTCATGTGGATTCGCAGAAGATCCGTACAGGCCAGCTCTCTTTTGACGAGTGGCGCGAGGTATCGGAAAGTGCAAACCTGTACGCGAGTTCAAAGCTGTATATCGATGATACACCGGGTATCACTCTCACGCAGCTGCGCACCAAATGCCGCAAACTCAAGGCTCAACACGACTTAAAGCTGGTATTCATCGACTACCTGCAGCTCATGGTCGGCGAAGGTCGCGCCAGTGGCCGCCAGGAGGAGATATCCGCCATCTCACGTGGTTTAAAAGCCATCGCGCGTGAGATAGAATGCCCGATCGTCGCTCTATCACAGCTCTCCCGCGGACCCGAGTCCCGTGTGGACAAACGACCCATGCTGTCCGACCTGCGTGAGTCAGGAGCCATAGAGCAGGATGCCGATGTCGTTATGTTTTTGTACCGCGATGAGTACTACAAAAAGGATCAGTCCGAGGAGAAGGGTATCACCGAAGTCATCATAGGTAAGCAGAGAAACGGTCCGGTTGGTACCGTCAGACTCCGCTGGCTCGACAGCCTCACCAAGTTTGCAAATCTGGAGTATAAAAAAGAATCCTGACAAAGTACTTGACATTTTTACTAAAATATAAGAGAATAAAGACCTCATATCTGAGAAACACATATTGGGAGGAATCATAAATGGTTAGAATAATCACAGACAGTCTCAGCGATCTGACACTCGCGAGAGGCGAGGAGCTGGGCATCGATATCATGTGCCTGAACGTCCGCTTCGGCGACGAGGAATATGTATGCGGAAAGGAGCTCTCAAACGAGCAGTTCTATGAGAAGCTCGCGACGAACCCGAATCCGCCGGCGAGCTCAGCGGTGAACCCGGCAGCATTTACGGAGATTTTCAAAAAATACCTCGACGCCGGCGATGAGATGGTATGCATCATGTTCTCATCAAAAATGAGCGCGACCTGCCAGAACGCAGTGATCGCAGCTTCGGAGTTTAACTCTCCGCACATCCGCATCATCGACTGCGAGAACGCGACCATGGGTCAGGGACTCCTGGTCGAGACAGCCGTAAGGATGCGCGACGAGGGGATGGACGCAGACACTATCGAGAAGAATATCCGCGAGCTGCTTCCGAAGGTTATGACCTACATCGTAGTGGAGTCAATGGAGTATCTGAAACGCGGTGGACGCATCTCGGGAACCAAAGCCCTCGTAGGCTCACTCCTCAGAGTGCACCCGGTACTCAAGATCCTTCCGGACGGTGCATCACCAATCGACAAGGTAAAAGGAAAGAAATCCTGCAATGCCTGGCTTATAAACAAGCTCCTCGACGAGCCTGCAAACAAGGACTATCCGATCGTGATCGGTCACTCGAATGCTCTTGATCAGGCAGAACAGCTCGAGCAGCAGATAAAGGATGCCGGCATCAAAAACACGTTTATCACCAACTGCATCGGCCCGATCGTGGGAACACACATCGGCCCGAATTGTTTGGGGATTGGATACGTGCGCGATTAAGCGCGAGTATGGAAATAAAAAGAGTTCACTGCATACTTGTATGCATGTGAACTCTATTTTATTTACATGTGAGCCAAACGTACAGCGAGGATTCCGCAGGAATCCGAGCCTGCGCGTTTGGGCTCGCGCGTCCTGAATATAAAAAGATCCCTGCATACATGCAGAGATCTTTATTTAAGGCGACTGCCGGATTTGAACCGGCGCATCGGGGAGTTGCAGTCCCATGCCTTACCACTTGGCTAAGTCGCCATACCTGCCGTTTTCTCACGACAAGGCTTATAATACCACATTATTTTTCTATTTGCAAGTCTTTTTTGATGTAAATGCGACCCACTCTCCCATCGGGATACACTTAATCTCCTCAAAATCGCTGTTTTTCAGGGCATTTTCGACCTCGGGAGCTCGCGTTGCCAGTATCCCCGAAGTTATATAATATCCCCCATCCTTAAGAAACTCAGGCACCATTGGAGTCAGCGGCACGATAACATCCGGAAGGATGTTTGCAACCACGACATCATATCCGCCTGCCGGAAGAAGCGAAGCCTTTTTCCTTATCTCATCCGCAAATCCATCATCGGACAGGATATTCCCTGCGATAAGCTCGTATGCGGACGGCTCGATTCCGTTCACATCGAAGTTTTCCTTTGCGACCTCGACCGCCACCCTGTCAATATCTATGGCCGTGGCGAACCCGGCTCCGAGCAGCAACGACACTATGGAAAGTATCCCGCTGCCGCATCCCACGTCGAGCACGCGGTCTCCCTTACACAAAAGGCCGTCTATCGCCTGTATGCACAGCTTCGTCGTCTCATGCGATCCCGTACCGAACGCGATCCCAGGATCGATGAGAAGCGTTTCTACGCCCTCAGGCTGCCTCTCACGGTCCTCGATCCATGTCGGACACACATAGATGTGTTCCGACGCCTGAAACGGCTTAAAAAACTCCTTCCAGTTGTTGATCCAGTCCTTGTCCTCCGTCTCGGAGATCTCGACACGTCCCTCTCCTATATCCATGTAAGATCCAACTTCGGACAGTATCTCCTGCACCTTGGCGATCATGCTCTCAGGATCACAGTCGGCCGCATCCTTATAAAAGCTCACCCGCGCCAGATCATCCGTCTCAACGGGATCCGGCAGGATATCAACGAACATTTTCTCCTTGTCCTCGGCGCTTAAAGGCAGACTGTCCTCAATCTCGATCCCCTCGACGCCTATCGCGTCAAGCTCGTAGCTCAGCACATCGACAGCATCCACCTTCGTATGAATGGTAAAACGTATCCACTTCATATTAATCCTTTCATGCCGCGATTTCTGCGGCTCGCGCATGCGTGTCTCCAACACGCATGTCGCATCAGGCACTCCTGTGCCATTCCGGCACAGAGTGCGTGTGAAAAATCGGCATATCAATGCGATTTTTCACACTAGCCTCCTGTTAACCAATAACTATTTTTACCCCTATCGCCACCAGTATGATCCCGCCGAGCACCGATGCCTTGCCCGCGAGCCTCATCCCGAGCTTTCTTCCCAGAAACAGACCTGCCATAGATATCAAAAATGTCACGACACCGATGATCGCTGCGCATATAAGCGCGGATACCATTAAGTACGATGCGATCGTAAATCCAACCGACAGCGCATCGATGGATGTCGCTATACCCTGTATGATCAAAAGCCCATGACTCAGGCTCGTATCAGGAACGTCAGATCTGCCCCAGGTTCTGATGCCCTCGAAGATCATCTTTACTCCTATGAATAAAAGTAAAGCGAGCGCTATCCACGGAATATACCTCTGTACGGATGAAAAAACCTCTATTATCGTGTGCACGCACACCCATCCTATCATCGGCATCAGAAACTGAAATCCCGCAAATACCCCTGCTATCTTAAACCTCTTTTTTCCGCCCATATTCGGTTCTTTGAGCCCGTTTGCCAAAGACACGGAAAAAGCATCCATCGCGAGTCCCACACCCAGAAAAAAGCTGTCTATGATAAAGCTTACAATACTCATATTAATAATACGATCCTTTCCGGATTTACTGTACCTTTTTATCTATATAGTTGGATTTGAACTTGGAATAGACTATCTTCTGACTCGTGTACAGCCCGTAGTAACCCGAGAACATATATGCCACGGCGCACGCCAAAAGGAAGAAAGGACTTCCAGCAAACCCGAACAGCTCACAGCATATCAGAAGCGAAGTCACCGGGCAGTTCGTCACACCGCAGAACACAGCTCCCATTCCTACAGCCGCACACAGCGCCGGCTCAAATCCGAGGATATTGCCGTAGAGGCAACCGAACGACGCCCCTATGAAAAATGACGGCACGATCTCGCCTCCACGATATCCGGCAACGATCGAGAGCACCGTAAAACCTATCTTTATCAAAAAGCCTAACGGCACTTCCCTTCCGTCCACGCACGCATTGATATAGTCCACACCCGCTCCGTTGTAAGTCTGATCACCGACCAACAGAGTGAGCCCGAGAACTACGGTTCCGAGCACCGCAGCACGTATATATTTATTCTTTAAAAACTTCTTTCCGAATATCTCTCCGTAACGCAAAAGAACGCAGAATAATATCGACAGAATCCCGCACAGAGCAGCCAAGCCTGCTATCTTCAGTGCCGACATACCTTCAAAGGCGGGCAATCCCCCGATATCAAAAAACGGTGACGGTGCACCCATGTAGTCAGCCACACCTCTTGCCACGAACGATGCGAGCACGCACGGAAGCAGGGCCCCATAGTGCATGATGCCCACGCTCACTACCTCAAGCGAGAAAAACGCAGCCGCGATCGGAGTTCCAAAAAGCGCTGAAAACATCGCCGACATACCGACCATCGTGAGAGTCTTTTTTTCCTCATTAGAAAACTTAAAAAGTCTCCCGAGGAAATTGCCTACCGCACCACCGATCTGCAGCGCTGCCCCCTCACGTCCGACCGATGCTCCGACCAGATGTGACAGTACTGTCGAGATAAATATGAGCGCAGATGTCCTGAGCGGAACATCCTCATCCGACTGGATCGATGCCAGTACGAGGTTGGTTCCTTTGTCACGGTCTCCGTGCAGCACATGATAAAAAAACAGGATGATAACAGCCGTTACCGGGAGAAAGAATATCATCCACGGATTCGTCTCACGAAACTCCGTGACCCTCACTATACATATGTAAAACGCTCCGCCAACTGCACCTAACAATGCTCCCATAAACAGAGCAAAGATGACACCTCTCACCATCTCGATATACCGTTCCTCGGTATGTTTGACTTTGTGCTTGACCTTTTTCTTTATTTCCATAACTCTACACGATCCTCAGGCGCTAAATACATAGCGTCAGTTTCCTTTACATCAAATACTCTGTAAAACTCATCCATAAATGATACTACATTTGCCCTGGCACGTGCCTGCGGATGCACATCATCAACATTCATCATCAGATCCTTCGCAGACTTGTGATCATAGTGGGTGTCTATCCACTGTCTCGAACTCATGATGAAAAACTGCCTGATATACTCATCATTGTTCGGATAGGTCTTTTTGAGAAGCTTGAGCGCGATCTCACTCCCGCCCAGATCAGCCGTCGCCTCCGCTTTTACCGCATCACCATCCTGATAAATGGCGGTCTTATCACTATCAGAAATAAAGGCCGCATACGCGCCGTAAAAGTCAGCCACTTTCTTCATTTTGTTTTCAAAAATATCCTCATCCGAGTCTTCCCAAACCTTCTGTATCTGACCTTTTTCATTATAATTACTGCCCGTGGGATCGAAAGCATGACCTATCTCATGTCCCACCGTAGTCGCCATATACGCTATATTTTTCACATCAATTTTCTCAGAATGTGTCGGGTTATCTTCAAAAATAGGAGCGAGGCAAACGTGACAGAACATGGTCGTGTTTTCCATAGGGTTAAAAAGCGCGTTATTAGTCCACGGAGCCGCTTCTCCCTGACCGGGCATACTCGGGCACAGCCAGATCGTGCTGCCTGATACTTTTCCGACAACAAGTCTGTCCAAATACGCCTTGTATTCGCATATCGCAAGCACGGTGTCCGCGAACGTCCCACCCTCATCAGCTGTTTTTAAATCCTTTTGAACCCTGAGCTTTTTATACTCTTTGTCAGTGGGATAGAGACAATAGTGCTTCATGTTATTCAGTTTTTTCAGCATTGATTCTTTTGCTGTTTTACTCATCTCGCAATTCTCTATCGCCTCACGATAAGTCTTTACAAAACGGTCAACCATGTTTTCAAATTCTTTTTTATAGGTTTTGCTGTAAAACTTTTCGGTATAAGCCTGATCAATATCCCATTTTATCTTGCCATTCAGACTCTGCACATTCTCTGCCAGCTGGCTCTCGACACTCTCTGCGATCTTTTCTTTGGTCTCTCCTTTAAACAGCTCAGGGTAAAACGTTTCTACTGACGTTTGCAGACCCTTTCTGGAATAGGGCATCAGCTCTTTCACTGCTGATAAAACCGCATAACCCTTTAAGGCTGTGAGATTATTCTCAGATTTGAACGCGGTATCCAGCTTCTTCATCATGGTCCTTCCCAGAAACAGCGCTACGGAATCCCCATCTACATCGTATTCGGTTTTTTCGATCCAGGCCTTCAAGCCTACGTTCGGGTACTTTTTATCAAGCTCATCGATGCTCTTGTAATCCTCAAACTCAGTCTTTTTTCTTATCGCTTCCACGGAATCCAGGATGAATTTTTGTGTTGCTTTTACGGTAGCATCATCTGTTATACCCATATAACCAAGGATGGTTTTTATGTATTTCTTCGCAACTTTGTCCTTGTCTTTTCCATCAAGATAGACCATATCCGACATAGCATCCGCGTCCACCCTTACGAGGCCGATCTCTTTCGTATCCTGTGGCTCTTTGGTCGCCTTTTCCATACCGCTGTCCACAGCTCTTATGACATCCGCGTTTTCCTGATACAGATCAAAATCACCCGTGTCAATGATCGGATATATGCCCTCAACTGACATCGATGCGCACACATTTTTAAGTTCGGAAAGGTCCTTTGATTCCATGATCGGCTTCACTATTTTTTCTTTTAATGTATCAAAGTAAGCCTCATCCGAATCCTTGTTTTCAAGCATTGCTTTTCTGGTGGTGTACAGGGAAAGTATGATATCCCCCGGCGAGCCGTCCGGATGATCGGTTATTTTTCCTTCCAGATACTCGTCATACATTTGGTTTATTTTTGTGGAGTATTGTACATCTGCCTCAGAAAAATAATCCCAACTTACATTCCCGTCTTCATCGATGAATACCTGTTTTTCTTCTTCTGTCCATCTGCCTTCGAGCTGCTCCATAAACTCACTTTTTTCACTCTCATAGAGGTCTTCCTGAGGCGGCAGATCAGCCGCTGAAGCATATACCTTTACGGTCGCGGTGTCGGTAAGATCCGTTCCGTCGGTGGAGTGAATAGTAACGGTAGTCTCTCCTACTTTTTTACCAACAATGTATCCGTTTATCCCCTGCTCTATGACAGATGTATCCGCCACATCCATCTTCAGACAATCCCATGCAAAGAAGGTCTCACTAAGCTCTGCATCGCTTTTATAACACGGGCATATACCTTCTGAGTTCCCGACATATGTGGCATATGTTTTATGTTTAAATCTTATGGCTTTAAATATGTTTTTGTAAGTGCATTTTACGTTTACTTTACACTTAAGATCTTTAGAATAGTTTTTCTTTTTATAAGTGTATTTTACCTTTACGGTGATCACCGTAGTTCCCTTACCATATGCCGTGATCTTTCCTGAGTTATTTACTCCTGCAACAGAAAAAGAATCGGAATTATAAGAGAGTTTTTTTATCTTTACTCCCTTTTTCTTTTTTACTTTTATCTTTGCTGTAGAATTGGTTACCTTATCCGCATTCTGCTTTACCGTAAGAGAGAACTTTTTCTTTGCAAGAGACACCTGCGATGCTTTTTTCGCCGAGGCAGTCTGAGTACATGGCGTAGTCACACTCACTCCCGACAGTAGCAGTGAGAACGTCAGTACAAATGATGCTGAAGTTTTTATTATATATTTTTTCATTGTTTTCTCCCTTAATATAACAGCAAGCAGCCCATCACAGGACTGCCTGCCAAGTTTATTCGCTGTACCGGATATCTTGTCAAACTGAGTTTACCAGAACCTCACAAGCGTCACCTTGTTTTTCGAGACCATGAATGCGATATTGCTGTGATCCTCGTCATGATCCTTACAGAGGTTATTGAACTGCTTTGCAGTGATCGCTTCCTCTGAATCCCTGTATCCGTCTATGATCTCACATTTCTTTGCCAATTTAAACTTGAATGTACCGCTCTTTGCGTACTCAGGAGTAGATGCTGCTCTCTCCCAGTTTGTCACCTTTCCTTTGACCACCAGCTTACCGCTTTTGATTTTGGCAGATTTGAACTCAACAGTATACCCGCCGTTTTTTATCTTTGTGATAGTCTTTGCGAGGGTAACTGTCTTCGGAGCCAGTCCGAGAACCAACGCTAACAGTAAAATCAGTGTGAGTATACGTTTTTTCATATTTTCCTCCGATCCGCTATGCGACACAGCTTCAACTTATACACGTAAATATGGTACGTGATTTACGCATATATCATATCACGATATGGGGGTAATGTCAAACTGAACTATACCGGGCTTTGGCATTCTTTTCGAAGCCACCTTGCTCATCAGAAGCTTCAATGCGATCTCATCCGCGCCTTCTCCGAACGGATCGAATCTGTCGGCTATTTCAGTGTAGTCAACCTCGAGAACCGATTTTTCTCCACCCTCTCCGGCATCTAACCTGATACTTACGACCGAACCGATATTGTTTTTCATATGCGGTATCAAAAAACTCGCCGCTACCTCTTCTATGACAAGCCTGCAGTTGTTTGCGACATCCGAGGGCATAAACTGCCTTTTGCAGAACTCATCAACCTCCGACAACAGTCCCGGCATATCAGGATACTCGGATGAAATAGTATAATTAAAGCTTTTGATACGATATATAAATGATTTTGTCTCCTCTTTTTCGGGATTATCAAATATCTGCTCAGGTGTACCCTGCTCGCATATCCCACCACCCTTCATAAAGATCACTCTTGAAGATATGTCCCTCGCAAGTCTCATTTCATGCGTTACTATGATCATCGTCAGACCTGTTCCCGCGAGGTCATTGATAACAGACAACACCTCCGATACCATGGTCGGATCAAGTGCAGAAGTGGGCTCATCAAAAAGCAGTATTTTCGGATGCATTGCAAGGGCTCTTGCTATAGCTACCCTTTGTTTTTGCCCGCCGGAGAGCTCGTCCGGGTATTTGTTTCGTGCCTCTACAAGTCCAACTCTGGCAAGCTGGGTTATAGCCTCCTCGTGCGCTTCTTTTTCGGACGCACCAAGCAGATCCATCTGCGGCATCATTATGTTTTCCATCACGGTTTTGTGCCCAAACAGATTAAACGACTGAAAGACCATCCCCATTTTTTTCCTGACTTCCGAAAGATCGGTCTTGGGATCACAGACATTCACTCCGTCCACCTCTATCACACCGGCGCTTGGCGTTTCAAGTCTGTTTATGCAACGAAGAAGTGTGGATTTACCGGTACCCGAAGGACCGATGATCGAGATCACTTCACCCTCTTCCACTTCAAGATTGACTTTCTCGATAGGGGTGACATCAGCGTATTTTTTTGTAAGATTTTTGATACTTATGATACTCATGATTACGCCTTCACCTCCCTTTTGCTACCTTCTCTTCGCAGCTTGATGCGTTTGTTTTCTATCGCTTTGATAAGCTTAGTAAGCGCCCAAGTCAGCAAAAAGTATATAACCGCTATCGCTATCAACGGGAAAAATGCCTCCATCGTCCTGCTTCTGATGAGGTCACCTGCCTTTGTCAGGTCCACAACCGTGATGTATCCCGCCACACTGGTTTCTTTTACAAGCATCACGAATTGAGTCTGTAAAAGCGGTGTATATATAGGTCTTGCCTGCGGAAGGATTATTTTTCTAAATGCAAGGCCATCTGTGTATCCGAGCGCATAGGCAGCCTCCTGTTGACCGATATCTACAGCTTTTACGGCATTTATGACAGTGCCGTAAACCCTCGATCCAAAAATGATCGCAAAGCCTATAGTCGCTACGATGACCGCCGAAATATCAACTGCACCAAATACTATATAGTACAAAACCATAAGTATGACTATCACAGGGATGCCTGTTATGATCGATGTATAGCACTTGATCAGCGCATTGAAAAATGCGATATCCTTTCTTCTGAGGAACACCAAAGAAAATCCTATGAGAAGTCCGAGGATCCCTGCCGCCGCTGCCATCAGTACCGTATATAGAATTCCCGTGAGCACAAGACTGTATCTGCCTTCACGGATAAATGTTCTGTGAAAGCTTGACACAATACCTTCGAAAAATCCCTCGCTCTGCTTGGCTGCTCCAGCGGTCCTTACCATCAGCTGATACGCTCCCGGATAGTAATCAACAAAATCAACCAGCTCTCTTCTCTCATCAGTAACCATGATCGAACCGCATCCGATATCTGACTTACCTGATTGAACCTCAGGCATGATGGATGCAAACTCCGAGCCTTTTACATTGAGCTTGATATCAAGTTTTTTTGCCATCATCATCAAAATTTCTATGTCGAATCCTACTATTTCTCCGCCCTCTCCGACATAGCACATCGGCTCAAGAGTGTTGCAGGCAACGACATTTACCGAACCGGCATTTCCTTCCCAGTCGACATCCGGAAGTTTTTTTATGGTCTCATCTGAACCGGTCCATTTTTTCCAGGCTTCGTCTATATCCGCTTTGTCAAGTGAATCATACGCCTTTTGCCATTTATCTCTGTCCTCATTACCTTTTTTGAACGCGAATCCGAAATCGTCCTCTCCGAGGTTTTCGGGAAGCACTGCAAGGTTGTTGTTTTTGTTGTCCAAAAGAGTGGCTATCGCACTGTTCATAAAAAATGCATCGATCTTCCCCGACTCAAGTGCAAGCTGCATATCGGGCAGAGTTGCATAGTATTGAAACTCCTTGACATCACCGACCTTGTTTTTGATCAGCTCCTCGAAAGGCGCTCCGACAAGCATGGCGATCGTCTTTCCGGACAACTCCGAAAAGGATGAAAACTCAGGCTCTGATTTTGCCTGTTCGGTGTTTTGTTCCTGAGTATCAATGAGTTTTTCTTCCGCTGCATACGATATCGGTGCAGTAAATGCGAGCAAAAGAACAATGACCAAAAGCAATGATTTGATCCTTTTTACACCAAGCATGCTCCTACCCCCTTGTATATATTATTTCAATTTTACGACTCTCGGTCGTTTTTTTGCATCTACTTTTTTCTCAAAAAATGATATGGCAAGGATCAAAACATTTGCCAAAATAAAGTATATAACAGCCGTTGAGATCAACGGGAAAAATGCATCCATAGTCCTTGAACGGATGATATCCGATATCTTGGTCAGATCCTCTACAGCGATATATCCAACCACGGAGGTCATTTTTACCATAGATATAAACTCACCCTTCAGTACAGGTATGAAGTGAGTCGCAGCCTGCGGAAATACCACCATGAAAAAGCTTTGTCTATTGGTAAGTCCCAACGCAAGCGCTGCCTCCCGCTGGCCGTCGCTTACGGCATTTATACCGCTTCGCATCATCTCCGAAGAGTAAGCAGCAAAGTTTATCGAAAATCCTATGACTGCGATGACAACTCCCGATACATCCGTACTTCCGAATATGATATAGTACAGTATCATAAGGATAACTATGATCGGTGTGCCCTGGATGATCCTGACAAATATCGCCACCAGTTTTGATGCGACTTTGACCTTGCTCCTCCTGATCATACACAGACAGAATCCGAATATCAATCCTATGATCGCGGAAGCCACGGAGATAACGATCGTCACCCCAAGTCCCTGCAGGATCATTTTCCATCTGCTCTCAACTATATATGTGTTGTAAAAACTGTTTTTTAATGATTCAAAAAATCCTTCATTATTGATCTCGGCATTTTTCTTTCTTGACAGGACCGTGATGGCACCCTCGTACTCCGGTATAGAGAAATCAATGCGTTGTTTTCTCTCGTCCGTTATGCTCAAACATCCTATGATAGCATCGCATTTGCCTGCTGTAAGAGCCGAAATAAGCGCATCAAAGTCAGCGGTTGTCTCTTTTACATTCATCCCCAGCTCTCTGGCAATCCTATAAAACAGATCCACTTCATAGCCGAGCAATTCACCACCATCGCCGATATAGGACATCGGAATTGAAGTATTGTCAGCCCAAACTCTGATCGTTCCGTTTTCTCCGGTAAGCCCGGATTTATCTACAACTTTTTTTGATTCATCGGTTCCCATCCAAATCTCTTCAAGCTTTGCGAGGGTTCCGTCTTTTTTGTATTTTTCTATAACCTCATCGAACTTCGCAGTGAGCGGACTGTTTTTCGCAA
>CAMVOY010000051.1 GCA_947169235.1 uncultured Lachnospiraceae bacterium
GCTTCCAGCCTCCTGCCCGACAGGGCAGGGAGAAACTTTTCCGACTAAACGAGCGGAAAAACTAAAAATTCCGTCTAAATGAAATAAATAACCCCGGCAGCCTAGTGTCATAGCTACCGGGGTTGGAGAGGTGGAGAAATAAGCGTATTGACATAATTATTATCGCATATCTTACACCTTATAGTTGAGAATTATTCAACTTCGATCGTTATTGGCAAAAATGAGTGCCAGGCTTTTTTTGAGTTGTTTCATAATAGGTTTCCTCCGTTCTGAACTTATCACTCAAATAGTCTTATAAAATGTATTCTATCAGAGTTTGTCCTTGATTTGTTATGCCACAAGCATAATTAAAAACATTTTATTGACATCGTTATTTTTATAAAGTATCCTATAGTTATCGGATAATACGATTCTGTGTGTGAAATAAACAACGAGGTAACAAATATGATCTTATTTAAAAAGAAAAAAATAGTTGCTTTTGTCGGAGCGGTTCTCGTGGCGGGTGCGATGGCAGTCGCGTTTGCAGGGACGGATTCACTCGCTGCGTCAAAAAAGAGCATCTATGTGATTGACACGATATCGGTTCCTGATGGAGAAAACGTACTATATGAAAACGAGTTGTCTTATGACAGCAACGGGATGCTCAAAGAAAACAAGTATGTAGACATCTGTACCGTCAGATTTAAGTACGAGAAAAAACATCTGTTAAAGAGCGCTGTCGTCGATATCTCAGGAAATGCGCGCGAAACATATAAGTATAAAAATAAAAATGGCAAGCGCGTGAGTGATACACATGTGACTGTCGGGTGGGGCTGATCCGTGAGAGCCACTTGCTATTTTTCCTTTTGTGGAGTATAATTTTTCCGTAAGGACAGTGTAAATCGAAACAAAATTGGGAGGAAGAATATGAGAACAAAAAAAGTCATAGCGTGCACATGCTTAGCGGCAGCCCTTGTTTTCGGACTTGCAGGATGTGGCGATAAAGAGCCTGCAGAAAACACTTCATCCGGCAACGAAGAAAGTGAACAGTTGAGCGGAGGCTGGGCTGACTCGAGCTCGACTGAGCTGACCGGAGAACAGGAGGAAGTATTTAAAAAGGCGCTGGAGACGTCCGGTGGTGACTATACTCCCATCGCATATCTCGCGAGCCAGGTTGTCGCCGGTACAAATCATTCATTCCTTTGTAAGTCGGGAGATGATCAGTTTTTTGTCATTAAAGTTTATGAGGATCTACAGGGGCACTGCGAGATCACCGAAGTTGATGATGCAGACATGAATAAATACGGCGACCTGATAAGAAGCGCCTCAGAATGAAGCTATTAAATTGACATCGGAGATATATCATGCGCAAAAATACATCAGAATTATTAAATGAGATCACCGCATCGAAATCAATGGATAACTGGGAGACGACGCATGCCGATGCGATGATCGATGATATGACTTTAGCGGAGTATCTTGAGAAACTCCTAAAAGAGCATGGGATAAAGAAAAATGAGATCATAAAGAGATCAAATCTTGATCAGACTTATGGATATCAGATCTTTCAAGGTACCAAGAAAAACCCTTCCAGAGAAAAGCTATTACGTCTGGCGTTGGCGTTCCCACTTTCTGTAGATGAGACGAAACGTCTGCTCTACTATGGCGGGGCCGAGACACTTTATCCGCGCGTTCCGAGAGATGCATATCTGATGTTCGCCATCCATAATCGGTTCTCAGTTATCGAGACGGATGAATATCTGGATACGCACGGGGAAAAGACGTTGGGGTGAGTCGTTGGGACTTGAATCAAAACAGTTTGTAATTTATTTATAGGAGGCGTGAACTATGGATATTGATTATTTGTTGTTACTTCAGGGGCTTCGAGAGGCCACCGGCGGAATGTTTGATGAGCTGTTTAATGCCATATCAAAGTTTGCCGTGGATATCCTTCCATTTTTGCCATTCGTTGTATTTTGGTGTGTGGATAAAAAATGGGGATATCGTTTCATCACGACTTTATTTACGGGCGAGGTGATAAATGGCGTAGTAAAGCTGACCGTGTGTGCGTACCGTCCATGGATCAGATCGGACCTGATAGAACCCGCGGGCGACTCGAAGGTAGCTGCTACCGGGTACTCTTTCCCGAGCGGTCACACGATGTGTGCGACAACGATGTACGGCACGACCGCCGTGTGGCAGTGGAAAAGGAGACGGGCCATCGCCATATTCTGTATCGTGATGATCGCCCTGACAGGGTTTTCGAGGAACTTCTTAGGTGTCCATACGCCGCAGGATGTACTTGTGGGTATGGGCGAGTCGATACTTATCGTATTGATAGTTGGATTTGTAGCCAAAAAGGTTGAAGGAAACGACAAGGCCCTCGATATACTTACGCTTATCGGTATATTTTTCATAATAGCAGTTATATTATATGTTATGTTCAAGCCGTATCCGATGGACTATGTAAATGGCGAACTGCTCGTAGATCCGTTAAAGATGCAAAAAGACTGCTTCGGTGGTTGCGGTGGTGTCTTTGGTCTTCTGGTCGGAAGCTATATTGAGAGACATTTTCTGCATTATGAAATGCCGAAGGGAGCACCGAATCTCGCATTACTTTCATGCGTGGGTCTCGGGATCCTGATCGCTTGGGATCAGTGGTTCGCAGGTGCGACCGTCAAACTTCTTCTCGGCAGCAACTGGGGTACATACGTTACAAAATGCTTTATCTCACTGTTTGCTTTGCTTATATGGCCTTTGGTGATAAAGAAGTTCTGCGAAAAAAAAGAAGCAGCTGCGGAGTGATCGCATTGAAGACGGGTAAAGGTCGATTCTGATCGTCAGCTTAGAGCCGATACCAGGGCCTCTACCTGCGCGCGTTTTTCATAAAGGACACATCCTCCGTCGTGATCATCCATTAACAGATCACCGGACTGAAGAGCGTGAAATAACGGCGATCTTATCGCTGATGCGAGAGACGTTTCCTTTACGTTTATATCCGAGTACGGAGAAAAAGGACATGGCTCGGCACCACCGTGCGAGTTAATATGGAAAAATCCCCTGCCGGCGGCTACACAGCCGCCGGAGTTTTTTTCGTCTCCCGGGAAAGATATGAAGACCATCTCTTCGTACGATCTGCGAAGTGAATCGATCGTGTTATGTAAGTCTGTTCTTTCTTTATCGTTTATTGCGAGTTCTTTGCTTTCATCTGAGACAGGTACATACTCCACGTAGATCACGGCTTTGCAGTTTTTGTCCGCGAGCTCGTCAAGAAAACCGTCAGATGTGACTTCAGAAAAATTCTCCGTAGTTACCGTCACTGATACTCCGAAGATCAGTCCTCTTTTTTTGAACTCCCTCATGTTCTTAATAAGGATATCATAGACGCCCTCGCCCCGACGCTCGTCAGTTGCGTCACTTCTGCCTTCTATACTAAGGATAGGGACCAGATTTCGATGCTTGTCAAACAGCTTAAAATAGCGCTCGTCCATATAGGTTCCGTTTGTGAATACCGGGAAGAGAATATCCGATCTTTTTCCGGCGGCCTCAATCACATCTCTGCGCAGGAGCGGTTCGCCACCGGCTAAAAGAATAAAGCTGATACCAAGCTCAGATGCTTCATCAAAAATACGTGCCCACTCCTCGGTTGAAAGCTGTGAAACCGGCTCCTCATCGACAGTCGCATCATTGCAACGCGAGTAGCATCCCGCACAGTGAAGGTTGCACTCGCTGGTGATACTTGTGATCAGAAATGGCGGGATATGAAGACCGGTTTCCTCTGCCTTAGCCCTCTTTTTGGAAGCAGCCATACTGGAAGAAGCAAACCGGAGCATAAAGGCGCTTTCTTTTGGGTTTTTGAGGGTCGCCTTGATGGCGTCGGAAACAACTCTTTCCACGCCTTTTGTCATGTATTCCTGTATGTTAAATGATTTGTTTTCAGCCATACTTTCCTCATTTCCGAATGGATCCGTACTCCGATCGTCATCCGCTTCAGTTGATTTGATTTTTTATATCATAAGATAAATCGTATTAGTAGTCAAGTTTTTAATGAATACAGTCGACTGTTGCAGACGGGACAAAATCGTGGTAAAATGTGCTGTGTGTAGAAAACCTGAAAGGACTTATCAGAAAGTGAAAGAAGGATTTGGAAGCCGGTTAGGATTTATACTTGTAAGTGCGGGATGCGCGGTTGGAATCGGAAATGTTTGGAAGTTTCCTTATATTGCCGGACAAAACGGCGGGGCTATTTTTGTGCTGTTCTATCTGTTGTTTTTGGTACTTATGGGCGTTCCGGTATTAACTATGGAGCTTTCCATCGGTCGTGCCACAGGAAAAACCATCATAGGTGCTTACAGATCGCTGGAGAAACCCGGACAAAAATGGCACATCCACGGGTGGCTCTGCATGATCGGGTGTTACCTGCTGATATTACACCACAGTTGCCGGATGGATGCTCGCTTATTTTTGGAAGTTTTTGATCGGAGATTTTGAAGGTGTTTCTTCTGATGAGGTACCGAATGTATTTGGTGCCTTGCTTGAAAATCCGACGGAGATGATCATCTTCATGGGCATTGTAGTTGTCGTCGGGTTCCTGGTACTGAGTTTCGGAGTGAAAAATGGACTCGAGCGCGTAAGCAAGGTGATGATGATCGGACTGCTGCTGCTGATCCTGGTTTTGGCTGTCAATTCCATATTGCTTCCGAATTCGGGAGAGGGGATTAAGTTTTACCTGATGCCTAACTGGGCAAATGTCGAGAAATCGGGATTTTTCAAGATGATAACGGATGCGATGAACCATGCATTTTTCACGCTTTCTATCGGTATCGCGTCGATGGAGATTTTCGGAAGTTACATGTCAAAGAAAAAGTCGATCACAGGCGAAGCGATACGCATCGCCAGCCTGGATACATTTGTTGCAATCATGGCCGGGCTTATTATTTTTCCTGCTTGTTTTTCTTATGGAATCCAGCCTGATCAGGGACCGTCGCTTATATTTGTGACTCTCCCGAGTGTATTTGTAAACATGCCCGGCGGACGCATATGGGGAACACTGTTTTTCCTGTTTATGGTATTCGCCAGCTTCTCGACGGTGACCGCCGTGTTTGAGAATCTCGTGGGTGGTTTGATTGATAATCTGAAGATTTCACGCATCAAATCCGTCCTGATAAACCTCGTGTTTATGCTGCTCGCGAGCCTTCCTTGTGTTCTCGGATACAACGTCCTTTCGGGACTCCATCTGATAGGAGGCAGAGATGTTCTTGACAGCGAAGACTTCATTGTGAGCAATATTTTGCTTCCGTTAGGCGCGCTTGTGTTCACTGTTTTCTGCTCGTACAAGTTTGGCTGGGGCGCTGACAAATATCTCGAGGAGATAAACACGGGCGATGGCATAAAAATGAGCCGAAAGCTGATCTGGTATTATAAGTTTGTTTTGCCGGTGCTGATCCTGATCATTTTTGTAACGGGACTGATTCCGCATGAATAATAATTCTTGACCGAATTCTCGTATTCATGGTATAATGTGTGCAATTCTGAACAAAAGGAGTTTACCATGTCAAACACGGCCGCAGATGAATATAAATACGAAATAATATCAGTCATTTCCGAAAACGAAAAGTCAAAGGTCTATTTGGCATCATCTCCGATATCAACCGAGCCCATCGTAGTAAAGCTTCTGAAAAACGGCGACGCACAGCTCGTAAAAAAGATCGCGGATATCAATTCGCCATTTCTTCCCAAGATATACCATATAGAAGAGACGTACGATAGTAACGAAACAGCCGGTCTCACACTGACTGTTTTTGAAGAATATATCGGTGGCGTTACTCTTGATAAGTACATAACGGATAACGAACTCACCGAAGCACAGATTGTTGAGCTGGTGATGCAGATCTGCGTCGGACTTCGTACGCTCCATACGCAGGAACCGCCGATCATTCACCGTGATCTGAAGCCGTCAAATATTCTGGTGCAGGTGACTGACGGTGCGCCTCTCGTAAAGATCATAGACTTTGACGCATCCAGAGAGTATAAGCCCGATAAGCTGCATGATACCAGAGCGCTCGGAACCGATACCTATGCTCCTCCGGAGCAGTTCGGGTATTCGCAGACAGATATCAGGAGCGATATTTACTCGCTCGGATCGATTCTCGACGAGATCACAAAGGATATCGAGATATCCGATGGACTTCGCAGTGTCATCGCAAAAGCGACCATGTTTAATCCGGATCAAAGATATCAAAACATAGATGAGTTCACAAAAGCGATCTGCTCGTATGGCAGAAAAAAAGCGCGCAGGTTGCCGATACTGATCGCCGCAGTATCAGTTTGTGTTTTGGCGATAGTTGCTGCATTCATTATTTTTACGGGAAACACGGGAGATGATCTCGCAAAAAAGAACATGGCAGGCAAAGAGGTCCCTGTGCAAAAACTGGATACTATAGATCATGAAACAGGCGCGATGGTCGACTGGGTGTTTTATTATCTGACAGAGACACCGGAACTTTCACCTCTTTCGATTCGACCGATGAATGCTCACGGTGAAGCTCTCGACATACGTGTTTCTTCAGATGTGGATCGCTACGGGAAAGAAATCGACACCGATTTTTGGAGCGAGGATGAAGATGGTTTTGTAACTATCGAAAATGAGTTTTTATCAACGCTTGATAAAAATATAGTATATACTGTAAGTGTCAGTTTTACGGATGTAATGCTCGTGTTCGACCTGATGTGTATAGACGATAAATCGATGGCTAAAATCAGTGAGCCTGTCTTCAACCCGGGTTACACTGAGTTTATTAAAAAGACCCCGCAGGACATGGTATTTCAGACGGAAAATACATTCGGAAAAAAGCTTACAGAGCTGAAGAATATGGATTCCGGAGAGGTGCTTACAAATGATGATTACAGCTATGATAATAAGACCGGAAGAGTGATCATTAATAAGGATTATTTTGAAAAGTTTAATGATGGTGACTACGTAAACCTGGCGTATATTTTTGACGATGATAACGATGCCGGGCAATCGGATGAAGATATCCCATCGATAACAATTTGTGTTCGTAACGAACCCTACATCATACCGGTGATGAAAGAGAAGGGCATTGTGATCCACGAAGCAGATGATAAGGATATAATGGTAGGCATCGAGTTCAACAGCGCAAAGGGTAAGCTTGAGGATGTTTTCCTCGCGGACAACAGCAGGCCGGATGATAAACCGATAACTCTTTCAAGTGATGACTACGAAGTAACAGATACGGGTATCAGCATAAAGGGAAACTATTTGAAAACATTGAAAAAGGGCGAGTATAAGCTTAATTTTGAGTTCGGAGATGTTGCCAGATCGATACAGCTTACAGTGACGTAAAGCGATAATATGAAAGGAGAAAATGCATCCGCGGATAGCGTAACTTCAGATCTTTCGCTTCCTACAACTGTTGAAGTTAATAGCGATACAAAGGAAATTGGATGGGAACTGGATGATGATGATGATGACAGTGCATTTATTGATCCCAATACTGGTGAAATAACCCAAGGTGAAGAAGATAATCCTGATGTAAAAATAAGGGCTGTACACGGTGACGTTGTTGGTAATTGGATAACGTTCACCATTTTAGGAACTACTGTTTAAGTTTTCTACTCCCCTGCCCGGTGGCTGTGTAACGTGCGTAGGCGGCCGCCGGGTTATTTTTATACCGTTATCTTCCTGATCCACATATTTTTGCAAACCATAATCAAGCCAATCGTCAGTTTTATCATGTCGATCAGGTTGATTATGATATAAATCATAAGAACAGGCAATGCTGTATACCTGCTCAAAATGAATGCTACAGGCAGGCTTGCTGCCATCAAAAAGCCACTGTCAAAGAAAAATGTGATGATCGTGCGTCCGCCTGCTCGAATAGTAAAGTATGACGAGTGCAACAGCGCCACCTGCGGTGTGAAGATCGCGTTGATCAGGATGATGTGCATCGCCAAATCCTTGACTTCAGGAGTGGTATTATAGATACTCGGGAAGAACAGTGAAGCGACAGCGAGCATACTTCCAACCACAATACCTGATGTAAGCGAGAATGCAAGTATCTTGTTGTCGGTATCCTTCGCTTCTTCCATTTTTCCGGCGCCGAGAAGCTGCCCCACGATGATCGCCACGGCATCTCCCATGGCGAAGAACAGCGTATTCAAAAGGTTTCCAATAACGTTTGCTATGTTAAAGGCGGCTACGACCTCCATCCCTCGGAGCGAGTAACACTGCAAAAGGAATGACATCCCTGTAGACCACAAGCCTTCGTTTACCAGGATAGGGAGCCCCTTTTTCAAAAACTCCTTCGTATATTTCCAAGGCACGATAAGTGTTTTGTACGCGCCCTTCAGCCAGGTTATCTCTTTTGTTTTCGAGTGGCTGTAAATGACGATGATGCTCATCTCCACAAATCGAGCGATCACTGTCGCGAGAGCCGCTCCCTTTACTCCCATCTCGGGGAGACCAAAATGCCCGAAGATCAGGGCATAGTCGAGCACCAGATTTGTGAGTACCGAAACGATACTTGCAACCATCGGAAGCTTCGTCCTGCTGCAATCGCGAAGTGTCATCGCATATACCTGTATGATCATGATCGCAGGCATGGAAAAGAATATGACCGAGAGATAATCAAGTCCGTATCCGAGTGCTGCCTCGACATTTCCTACTGAGTTATCTCCATTCAAAAACAGTCCGATGATCTCTCTACCGAATATCAACAGTGCCAGGAAAACGATACCTGTTATCGCCGCTGACATCCATATCTTGAAACGGAAGGTATGACGCACGCCCTCGTCGTCACGCTGCCCATAGTACTGTGCGGTAAAGATACCAACGCCTGAAAGTCCTCCGAACATGCAAAGATAGTACACAAAAATAAGCTGGTTCACGATAGCTACACCGCTCATCTGCTCGGTACCTACCTGGCCAACCATTATGTTATCCAGCATGTTTACGAAGTTCGAGATAGCGTTCTGTATCATGATCGGAACCGCGATGGTCATCAAATGCCTGTAAAATCGGCGGCCTCCGACGAACTTTCGTATGATAGCCGGGCGGTTATTCTGTCTGACAATTCCTCTTGATGTCATTCTTCTTCACCTTCTTGACAGTTGCTCTATTTCTTATTATAATATATAAGATTATATGTTATATGTTGACAAACATGTGTCATTACGCATATAAGGGATGCAAATATGAAGTTTTATTACCTCGATTTCAGCGCTTTGCTGGTCATGCTGATACTGCTTTCCGTGTTATTTTTCAAGCGGATGCTCAGGGGAGATATCAATAGGTATTTCCTTATGTTGTTGTGTGTCTCCATCGCTACTACCGTTGCAGATGTATGGGCCATCATGCTTGATAACGGTGTTATTGAGGGCGGTGAGATCGCAAAATATATCGCACATTCGCTCTATCTGCTTCTTCATAACGCTACGACGCCTCTGTTTATCGTTTACTGCACGGCGCTCACGGACACATGGGTTGTCGGCAAGTACAGGATGATAAAAAAGATCCTGTTCTGGCTGCCGCTTGTGACGATATATCTTTTGCTGTTGTTCAATGTCAACTCACAAAAGATGTTTTACCTGGATGCTAACGGGGCTTACACCAGAGGACCGTGGTTCGGCATGCTTTATCTGACCACAGGCATTTATGTTGTGTACGGTATCGGAAAGATCATAAGGTGTTGGATATATTTCGATATAGGACGTTGGGTGGCGTTGTTCTCAGGTATAGGGTTCATGCTGATAGCGACGGTTATCCAGTTTTTCCACAAAGAGCTCCGTATCGAGATGTTTTCGGGAGCGCTGGCTCTGTTGTTCATCCTTCTGATGGTACACAGGCCTGAAGAGATGATCGATAATGAGACCGGACTCCTCACACAGACAGCATTCAAAAATCTTATGTTTCGTTCCGAAAAGAGAAACAAATTAAAAAAGATCATCGTTTTCAGTGTGACAAATTATAAAAAGACTCATGCGAAGTACAGATATGAGCAGGAGATCGTTCTCGGCCGCGGTATAGCGGATATCATGAACGGTTATACGGAACTGTTCAAGGAAAGAGCAGATGTCTACCATCTTGGCAGCGGAAGATTTGCCATGGTTGCAAAGGCTGAGGAACCTACGATAAATGTCGTAAATGTAGCAAGACAGCTTAACGAGACGCTCAGCAAACCGTTTGAGTTAGATAATACTGAAGCATACTTTGAGCCGAATATCTGTGTTATACAGTTTCTGAAAGATATTCAGGATGCAAATACCCTTATGCATTTCATAGAGGATCTGGCTGGCAGCGGGAAGACCGATGATGTTATATTCGCCAGAGATACATTCAAACAGGAACGATATGACATCCTGACCGAGATTGATGATATATTGGAAGACGCCATCAAAAATAAAAAGTTCAAGGTGTATTATCAGCCTATCTACAGTGTGGAAGAGGGTTGCTTCAGAACAGCGGAGGCGCTCATCAGACTGTATGATGATAAATATGGTTTTATCCCGCCGGATCTGTTCATACCTGCTGCCGAGAGGAGCGGGGCGATCCTTGAGATCGGAGATATCGTGCTGGAGCAGGTTTGTGAGTTCATCTCCAGCGAAGAGTACAAAAAACTCGGCATGCACTATATCGAGGTAAACCTGTCCGTGGTTCAGTGTATGCATGAGGGCATGGTCGGAAACATCATGGAGCTGTTTGATAAGTATCATATCAGGTCTACGGACATCAATCTTGAGATCACGGAGACCGCAGTGAGTGATGGTCAGGAGATCATGGACAGAAACATAAACAATCTGTTCAACGAGGGCGTATGCTTCTCGCTGGATGATTTTGGAACAGGCTATTCGAACATACAGCGTATCGCGTCGCTGCCGCTGTCCATTATAAAAATAGACAAAACCATCGTTGATGACGCAGGCAAGTTAAACATGCAGATTGTCATAGAAAACACGGTGAAGATGATAAAGGCTCTCGGTATGAAGATAGTCGTAGAGGGTGTCGAGACCGAGCAGCAGCTCAAACAGTTTATCTCACTTCGGTGTGATTATATACAGGGTTATTATTTTTCAAAACCGTTACCGAAGGACGACTTCGTGACATTTTTGATGGATAAGGCCAGCTAAAAACAGGGGGACAAAAAAATGGCAAACAGAACAGATTTTCACAAGGTACTGATCATCGGCTCCGGCCCGATCGTCATCGGACAGGCGTGCGAGTTCGACTATTCAGGCACGCAGGCGTGTAAGGCGCTTAGAAAGCTCGGATATGAGATCGTCCTGGTCAACTCGAATCCGGCCACTATCATGACGGATCCGGAGATCGCGGATGTGACCTACATCGAGCCGCTGAATGTCGACAGACTCGAGCAGATCATCGCGAAGGAGCGCCCGGATGCATTGTTGCCGAACCTCGGCGGACAGTCCGGCCTGAACCTTTGCTCAGAGCTGAATCAGAAAGGAATCCTTGAAAAATATAACGTAAAGGTCATCGGCGTGCAGGTCGATGCCATCGAGCGTGGAGAGGATCGTATCGAGTTCAAAAATACCATGAACGAGCTCGGTATCGAGATGGCCCGTTCCGAGGTGGCTTACAGTGTGGATGAGGCTCTAGGTATCGCTGACAAGCTCGGTTATCCCGTAGTGCTGCGTCCGGCCTACACGATGGGCGGCGCCGGCGGCGGACTGGTTTACAACAAAGAAGAACTGCAGACAGTATGTGCCAGAGGACTTCAGGCGTCTCTCGTGGGACAGGTTCTCGTCGAGGAGTCCATCCTCGGATGGGAGGAGTTGGAGCTCGAGGTGGTCCGCGACCGCGAGGGCAACAAGATCACAGTCTGCTTCATCGAGAACATCGACCCGATGGGCGTACATACCGGAGACAGTTTCTGCTCCGCACCGATGCTCACTATCTCTGAGGAGACTCAGAAAAAGCTCCAGGAGCAGGCTTACAAGATCGTCGAGGCCGTACAGGTCATCGGCGGAACCAACGTTCAGTTTGCACACGACCCCGTATCTGACCGAATCATTGTTATAGAGATCAACCCGCGTACATCCAGATCCTCGGCGCTCGCGTCGAAGGCTACGGGCTTCCCGATCGCCCTCGTATCTGCGATGCTGGCAACGGGTCTCACACTTAAGGACATCCCGTGCGGAAAATACGGAACACTTGACAAGTATTATCCGGACGGCGACTATGTGGTTATCAAGTTCGCCCGCTGGGCATTTGAGAAGTTCAAGGGAATCGAGGACAAGCTCGGCACGCAGATGCGCGCGGTAGGAGAGGTCATGAGTATCGGAAAGACCTACAAGGAGGCATTCCAGAAGGCTATCCGCTCGCTCGAGACCGGACGCTACGGACTCGGACATGCAAAGGACTTCGATACGCTTTCAAAGGACGAGCTTCTGAAAAAGCTCATCACTCCGTCATCGGAGCGTCACTTTGTTATGTATGAGGCACTGAGAAAGGGCGCTACCGTAGATGAGATCCATGAGCTGACTCATGTGAAGAAATACTTCATCGAGCAGATGAAGGAGCTCGTCGAAGAGGAAGAAGCTCTGATCAAAAACAAGGGAAGCCTTCCTTCTGATGACGCGCTTACAACAGCCAAAAAAGACGGTTTCTCAGACCGTTACCTCTCAGAGATCCTGGAGATCCCGGAGGAGGATATCAGAAACAAAAGGATCTCGCTTGGTGTCGAGGAGGCCTGGGAGGGCATACATGTAAGCGGTACCGAAGACAGCGCTTACTTCTACTCGACCTACAATGCACCTGATAAGAACCCTGTAAATGATGACAGGAAAAAGGTCATGATCCTCGGCGGAGGACCGAACCGTATAGGTCAGGGAATCGAGTTCGACTACTGCTGTGTTCACGCAGCTATGGCACTTAAGAAGCTCGGATTCGAAACCATTATCGTCAACTGTAACCCTGAAACCGTATCAACTGACTACGATACATCCGACAAGCTGTATTTCGAGCCGTTGACTCTCGAGGATGTGCTCAGCATCTATCACAAGGAGAAGCCGGTCGGAGTCATCGCACAGTTCGGTGGACAGACGCCTCTTAATATAGCTGCAGAGCTTGAGAAAAACGGAGTACGTATCCTCGGAACATCACCGGCCGTTATTGATCTGGCTGAGGACAGAGACCAGTTCAGAGCGATGATGGACAAGCTCGGCATTCCGATGCCGGAGAGCGGCATGGCAGTAAATGCCGACGAGGCTAAGGAGATCGCGAACAGGATCGGATATCCCGTTATGGTTCGTCCTTCCTACGTTCTCGGCGGACGCGGTATGGAGGTCGTATATGACGACGAGGCGATGGTTGAGTATATGAACGCAGCCGTCGGAGTGACACCGGATCGCCCGATACTCATCGACAGATTCCTTAACCACGCCATGGAGTGTGAGGCGGACGCTATCGCAGACGGCGGACACGCATTCGTGCCGGCTGTCATGGAGCATATAGAGCTCGCCGGAGTTCATTCGGGAGACTCTGCCTGCGTACTTCCGAGCGTACATATTTCCGAGAAAAATGTACAGATCATCAAGGAATACACCAGAAAGATCGCTGAGGAGATGCATGTTCAGGGACTTATGAATATGCAGTATGCTATAGAGAATGATACCGTGTATGTACTCGAGGCTAACCCGCGTGCATCACGTACGGTGCCTCTCGTATCAAAGGTATGTAATATAAGAATGGTACCGCTCGCAACAGAGATAATTACCGCGGATCTCACCGGAAAGCCGTCGCCGATCCACGACCTTAAGGAAGGAGAGATCCCATACTACGGTGTGAAGGAGGCAGCATTCCCGTTCAATATGTTCCAGGAGGTAGATCCTTTACTTGGACCTGAGATGAGATCAACGGGAGAGGTTCTCGGACTTTCCAAGTCCTATGGAGAGGCTTACTTCAAGGCTCAGGAGGGGGTAGGTTCAAAACTTCCTCTGTCAGGTACGGTCATGATCTCCGTAAACAGAAAGGATAAGGAAGAGGTCGTAGAGGTTGCGAAGCTCTTTGATGAGGTAGGATTCAAGATCGTAGCTACCGGAAAGACCTATGAGCTCATAAAGGAAGCAGGGATACCTGCGGAGCATGTAAAGAAGCTGTATGAGGGACGCCCGAATACACGCGATATGATCACAAACGGCGAGGTGGATCTGGTCATCAACTCACCTGTCGGAAAAGACAGCGTACATGACGACAGCTACCTGAGAAAGGCAGCAGTAAAGGCCAAGATCCCATATCTGACCACGATGGCAGCAGCGAGAGCATCGGCAGAGGGTATCCGTTATATCAAGGAGCACGGAAACGGTGAGATCTCATCACTTCAGGAGTTGCACGCTTCCATCAAAAGATAATGATCTGAGATAAAACAGGATAAAAAAATAGCCCGAATCGGATTGAACCGATTCGGGCTATTTTTATGTTTATGCTTCGGATTTGCGACATATAGCCTCAGCTGCATAACCACAGCCGAGCATCAGCCAGAATATGGCAGCGGATGTGATGGTCGAATCGTTCGCCAGACCTACGATCATGTAGCCGGTGGTCGATACCGCCGATACGATCACGAAGCTCTGAGGTTCGATCCCGGAGCCCGGAGTCTGTCTGTGTTTGCCAAAACACAGACGAAATGCTCTCACGATGAAAAGCCCATAGAGAAACAACAGGGCCAGCAGAGCGATAAGTCCGTCCTGCATCCAGATCTGCAGGTACATATTGTGAGGCTTTGTTACAGTCTGAGTTTCGTACCCCATGTAGGTCTTTCCGACATAGTCATTGTTCGGGAACTCATAAACGAAGTTGTCACGACCCACGCCCAGTATCAGGTGATCGGCAAGAAGCGGGAACGTCCTTGACCAGATATAGCCGCGTCTGGAGCCGAAATGATAGTTGCCTTCAAACCCGACTTTTTCAACAGGATTGAGATAATCCAGTCTTCCAAAACTGTTGTAGATCATCAGCTTCCCTTCAACATCCGTGAATCTCCACTCATGATGCCAGTCTTTGAAGCATATATAATCGATGGAATTGTTGATCTCATCGGTAACAGGCCTTTCTTTGCCGGATACACGTTTGTATTCCTCATTAAAAACAGCCAGACTGTTGTTCTCGGGACGTATGCTCGCGCCGGAGATAACGAAGGGGTGATAACCGTCCTGTGATATGGTCAGAGAGTTATCGTCTTCATTCTTTGTCGCATTTATCGGATTGCCTGCTTCATCGGTTATGGAAATCAGTGACTCGATAGGCTGTTTACCCCAGCCGTTTTCGGTTGTATTTTTGGTATCGAGAGTCGCTATTATGGTCTTTCCGTCATCCTGATGGATGTTTAAGGATGAGTCGGTGCAGTCCATGGATTCAACATAGTATTCCTCGCCACCCTTTAAAAGCTTTCCTATAAAGCCGGGGTAGAGAGTGACGAGCAGCACGACGCCGATCACGCACGAGCCAAGGAAAACAAAGGCAAGTGGCTTGGCTTTTTTCAGCATCGGTATGATAAGGATCGTAAGAAGTATGATACCGACCGCTATACCGACGATACCCGTGCGGGATCTCGATGCGAGCAGAGTCACCAGCATAAGTCCGACGGATGCAGCCGCCAGAAGCCTCCTGACGAGCTTCTCGCCGCGTATGATCAGATAAGCACAGTACGGGATGATGATCGCTGCGTAGGTACCGACATAGTTAGGATTGTACAGCGTCACATAGCTCATGCCGACGTCGAAGTTCAGTTTGACATGGAAATTGGAGAGATCCATCTGCCCCAGGAGTTCCTGAGTGAGGATCGGCTTCGCCCAATCGCTCTGGATCCAATCGATGCCGAGCGCCTGGAACATACCCAGTATGCCGACTATTATCGAACCGACCAGGATCACGTCAAGGATGAACTTAAGAAGTTCCTTCGTCCTGATGAATCCGAAGGCGATGTAGAAGCAGAGTATGTATGTGAGGACGACGAACCAGCCCTCAAACTGTTCATATCCTCCGAAAAATGCCACAGTACTATGTTTTGACAGGATGGCGGAGAGCAGTGAGAGCAGTCCGAACACGCCGATCGCTATGGTCGGTGCGATGGTCTTTTTCTCCTTTAAAAATGCATTCTGCCCGAACGGGAGCAGATAGCAGAGACTGAATAGGATGATGACACCTACGAGCCTCAGGAAAAATGATTTGTAGTATAAGAAGAAATCATAAAGCTTTCCGCCTATCGAAAACCACGGGTTAGTCTCGAGCCCGCATACGTATACATGTATAATGGTGATGAGAGGGATGACCGCGATCACAAGGATGAGTGGGATGAGCCACCAGGAGAACACCTTTTTATCGGTCTTTGCTACCTTCTGAGTATTTTTATTATGATTGTTCTTTGCTTTTGAACTCATGATTTGTTTTGTCCTTTCGGGTAGAGTTAACAAGGATGATTATACTCCATGAGGCCTGCATAAGTCAATAGATTTCACCTTGCGCGAAGCCTCGATTTGGTGTATAATAACAGCTGAGTACAATACAGTACACAAGCGCAAGGCGCTATGATAAGGAGAGATATATGAACAGAGTGATCACGATCAACAGACAATACGG
>CAMVOY010000052.1 GCA_947169235.1 uncultured Lachnospiraceae bacterium
AAAGGCTCCGGAAATCGCCATTTTTCGACGGTTTCCGGAGTTTCTTAAATTATTCCAGCTCTATCGTTCCGGGAGGCTTTGATGTGCAGTCATAAAGCACTCTGTTTACACCCTTGACCTCATTTACAATTCGATTAGTTACGATGTCGAGAATCTCCCATGGCAGATGCACGGCATCTGCAGTCATGAAGTCAGATGTATGCACCGCACGAAGAGCGATGGCATGGTCATAAGTCCTGAAATCGCCCATAACTCCGACTGACTGCATATTGGTGAGAGCTGCAAAATACTGATCAGGCAACCACACCGGGAATCTGCCTTTCCTTTCTATCGGATGGAAGTTTCCGGGCTTGCCCTTTATCTCTCCATCCATCTCGCCCTTTCTCCAGCGCTCGATGGCGAGATCTATCTCCTCGCGGTAGATAAAGTCAGCATCCTGTACTATACGTACTTTTTCGGCATTTACCTCTCCGATGATACGCACTCCGAGTCCCGGTCCCGGGAACGGCTGGCGGCTTACCAGATACTCAGGTATACCAAGCTCTCTTCCGACCTGTCTTACTTCGTCCTTGAAAAGCAATCTTAATGGCTCTACTATTTCCTTAAAATCAACATGATCAGGAAGTCCTCCGACATTATGATGACTCTTTATAGTGGCTGATTTTCCAAGTCCGGATTCGATGACATCCGGATATATTGTTCCCTGTACCAAAAAGTCCACAGCACCGATTTCTTTCGCTGTTTCTTCAAATACTCTTATAAACTCTTCGCCTATTATTTTTCTCTTTTTTTCAGGCTCTGTTACACCCTTTAGTTTTTCATAAAAACGATCCGCAGCATTGACTCTTACGAAGTTAAGATCGTACTCTCCCTTTGGTCCGAACACAGCCTCAACCTCATCGCCTTCATTTTTACGAAGAAGACCGTGGTCGACAAAAACACATGTGAGCTGTTTACCGACTGCCTTCGATAAAAGCACCGCTGCCACAGACGAGTCAACACCACCTGACAGCGCACACATGACACGACCCGAACCGATCTTTGTTTTCAACTCACTGATAGTTTGGTCAACAAATGATGACATCTGCCAATCGCCCTTCAGTCCACACACATTATAAACGAAGTTTTCTATGATCTTTTGTCCCTCTACCGAATGCGTCACCTCAGGATGAAACTGCACGGCATAGAGCTTTTTTGATGAATTTGACATAGCTGCAACAGGGCAAACCTTAGTTGTTGCGGTAATGGTAAATCCATCGGGCACCTCTGCGATATAATCAGTATGACTCATCCACGCTATGGTATCGGACGAAACATTTTTAAAAAGAGTCGAGGCCTGTGAAATGTTCACGTTTGTACGGCCATACTCACTTGTCGGTGCGGTAGCTACTTTGCCTCCGAGAAGATGTGCCATCAGCTGCGCTCCATAGCATATCCCAAGCACAGGTATTCCCAATTCAAATAGCTCCGGAGTAGTAGACGGTGAATCATCCTTGTAAGCACTGTTCGGTCCACCGGTGAGGATGATCCCATCCGGTTTCATATCGCGAATCTCGTCCATTGTTATAGTATGAGGATAGACCTCACTGTACACATGACACTCTCTAACTCGTCTGGCGATAAGCTGATTATACTGACCGCCGAAATCAATTACTATCACTTTTTCTTTGCTCATTTTCAGTCCTCTTTTTTTTGAAAAATATTGCGACACAGATAACTTACAACCACAGAAATAACAAGCTATACCATCGCGCGCACATCGTTCATTGTAACCATATCAACACCGTATTTTTCGACGACTTTTTTGAAGTCTTTTTCAGTATCGACTGTCCATACGTTTACAGACTGACCTACATCATGCAGATCATCCACAAACTTTTCATCTAAAAGATTATGTCTTGCATCAAGTCCTATCCCATGCGCCACAAGCCTTGTGATAAGCGCCTCATTGACCGGGACGTGTGAGTCTCTGGCCTTCGCCCCGTGCACATATTGTAACCTCTCCTTAGGGAAGCTCAAGTCATACCTGAGCCTTAAAAGAGTCTTTGCTTCAGCGCTTATAAAAAATGTTCTCTCATACATATCATATGAGTTTACGACAGAGATGATCTCATCCAAGAACTCTACTTCAAGGTCCTGCTTAATCTCTATAAAAGCATATTTATCCGAGTCTGCAACCACGTGGAGATACCTATGAAGCGTGCATATATGCTGAGTCGGTGACTCCTCTACCAGGTTTCCCCCGATCACGGGGATATCCTTTATATCCTCATACGAGCTCTCGGTGATATGCTTTTTTACTCCAAACATTTTCTTCATGGAGTCGTCATGTGAAACCACGTATACTCCGTCAACAGTCCTCCAAATATCACACTCTATGCCGAAACAGTCGCACTCCGTAGCCAAGCGAAATGCGACCTCCGTATTCTCAGGTGCCCAGGCACTGAGACCTCTGTGTGCGATCCTTCTGATATCCATCTCATACCCTCCGATATGATTTGCAATAGCAACGATCTCATCACTAATGCATACTATCATTTAGTGTACCATTTTATGCAGATATTGTCAATCAAAACCGAGCTTGAGTTTCCACACTATATGATTGTTTCACACGCATTTCTTGACATTTTCCCCAAAAAATGTTACCCTCTTCAAGTGGCATTGAAAAAAATCAAATATAACACAACGAGAATGCCACCGAAAGGAGAGAAAAATGATCAAAAAAAGAATGCTGGCGATCGTTCTTGTAGCGGTACTTGCGATGGCTACAGCCTGCGGAGAGGATAATTCGAATCTGTCCGATAACCTTAAGGATACTATTAAAAATGCAGTTGAAGAAGGGATTAACGCTGCTAAAGATAACAATAGTTCCAATGACACGGAACCTACTGTTGCACCGGAAGAGCCTACCGAGCCGACTACCGAGCCGGCTACAGAACCGGAAGAAACAGTTGAGCCGGAAGAGCCTGTCGAAGAAGATGCGGAAGAAGAGGCTGATGTTATCGAATTCGGTAAAAAAGGCAATCTCGGTGACCTTTCTATCAAGGTAAAAAAAGCCAAAGTTGCAAAGCAGTTCAGAAGCGGCCTGTTTATTTTCAAATCAAAGAAAAAAGGAAACGTCCTGCTTAGGGTGGACTTAAGTGCCGAGAATAAAGGCGATGAAAAGATCAAACTGTTTCCATTCATCTATAATCCGTCAGAGGATATCATAACCAAGCTGGTAAATGATGACGGAGATGAGTTCGAGTCATTAAAAATGATTGGTTTTTCCGATGATATGCATGACAGGACCGTAAAGGCAGGGAGAACCGAAAAAGGCGCTCTTATTTTCGAGTTACCAAAGAAGGCAGCAAAAAAGCTTAAAGAACTCAAGATGAAGTTGTCCATGGGAGAAGAAGAATTTGATTTTGAATTGAAATAATCTATCTGATCCATCAAGGGGCTTCAGACGGACCGAGGTACATCCCGGACCGCTCTGAAGTCTTTTTTTATTCGTATCTGAGAGCCTCTATCGGATCCATTTTCGCCGCCTTGTTCGCAGGGTAGAATCCGAAAAATATACCGATTCCCATTGAAAATGCCACAGAGCCCATGATGGCAGCAACCGGCGCCGCTGCCGAATACCCCATGACCGATGCCGCGATAGCCCCGAGCCCGAATCCGAGTGTGATACCAAGCAATCCTCCTATCAGACACAGTATCATCGCTTCGATGATGAACTGCAGTCTTATGGATGAGTTCTTGGCACCAAGCGCCTTTCTCGTTCCGATCTCACGGGTTCTCTCCGTGATGGATACGAGCATGATATTCATAACTCCTATACCACCTACCAGAAGTGATATACCTGCAATAAAGGCGATCGCTATGGCGACTGTGCCTATTGTATCACTCATGGACTCCGTAAGTGAACTCATCGTGGTAGTAGATATCTTATAATCATCATTCTTAGAATAAAACTTATTATTCATGTATTCCTTAATCTCTGTCGCAAAGGTCGTTACATCCGTGACCGCTTCTGTCGTAACAACTGTCACCTGCTGATAACCGTTGTCACTGTGAAGCTTATCCTTTGCGGTAGAAAGCGGAATATAAGCAGACGTCTCGACATCTTCATCGGACTCGGATGAAAAAGAGGTTGCGTCCTCCTCATATTCATACACTCCGACTATGTAAAATGAATAGTAAAGTCCGTTTATATCGACCAAAAGCCTTTTACCCAGCACCGACTCATAAGCTGTTCCCTCCCCGTAGAGCGAATCTACCATCTTGTCGGAAACCATGATAACAGCCTTTGTCCCTGTCACGTCCTCTTCCGTCAGGTATCTCCCACCGAGCAATGTTACATCATTTGCATCATAGTAACCCCGGTTTATACCTTCTACAGATATATTTGCCGAGTTTTCACCAAGCGTTACCGTCGCGCTCCCTACAGACTCCGACATCGAAAACGAATCAATCTTTTCGTTATATCTTTTTTTCAGTTCATCAAGCATATCATCCGTGATACGGTCCTCTTCATCCAATGTAACCTGTTTATTTGACTTACCGAATCGCATACCGTTTTCTCTGGTCTCCTGCTGCTCGGACTGCCTTCTCACACCGACTGTTATGTTGTTTGCTCCGAGACCTGCAAACGTACTTGAGATCGATGATGTGAGCGAGGTACTCACTGTCATTATCGCTATAACTGACCCGATACCGATGATGATACCGAGCATCGTAAGCACGGACCTCATCTTGTTCCCAAGTATGCCTGAGAGCGCCAGTTTTATGTTTTCCCAAATAAGCATAAATCATCCTCCCTGCGCATCCTATGCAACTATAGATCCATCACTGATATGAACTACACGCTCAGTCTCCTTAGCAAGCTCCTTTGAGTGTGTGATCAGAATGATCGTTTTTCCATCATTATGAAGCTTGTGAAAAATATCCATGATCTTGTGTCCGGTATCGGAATCAAGTGCTCCCGTCGGCTCATCAGCAAGGATGATGGCCGGATTGTTCGCCACAGCTCTCGCGATGGCTACCCGCTGCTTCTGACCTCCCGAAAGCTCGTCAGGCTTGTGACTCATACGGTCTTCCATCCCGACCAGTTTTAGAAGTTCCTTTGCTTTTTCCGCTCTTTCTTTTTTTGACTCGCCTGCATAGAGCATCGGAAGCTCTACATTTTTAAGAGCGGTCGTCCTCGGAATCAGGTTGTAGGTCTGGAATACGAAGCCTATCTCACGATTTCTGATATCAGAAAGCTGCTTATCCTTCGCCCTCGTCACATCCGTACCACGTAGACAATACGATCCCTCGGTCGGTCTGTCGAGCGCGCCGATGATATTCATAAGCGTCGATTTACCCGATCCTGATTCGCCGACCACGGAGACGAACTCACCTTCCCTTACGGTAAGGTCAATCCCATGCAGGACCTCAAGCTCATTCGGATGTCCGATGAAAAATCGCTTTACTATGCCGTTTAATTCGATAATAGGTTCACTGTTTGTTCCCATATTACCCTCCATTCCGGAGCGTAGCGACGGAGTGGCGACGAGAACATCATAGGAACTGTTTACAGTTCCTTGTTCTCAGTCTGCCATCAGTGGCTATTTGTGACGCTCCGGCACAAATAGCCGTGTGAAAAATCGGCATATCAGTTTGACGCTCCGGAGAATCCCCCACTCGGTGGCCCTCCGTTACCTCCATCTCCGTGGAATCCTCCACCCGGCATATCACCTCCACCCATCATGAAACCGAATCCGCCATCCGAAGAATCATCACTTTTTGAGGAATCCGTTGATACCTCGTCAGATGGTATTATCACCGACATACCTTCACTGAGCCCCTCCCCGGAGACTTCCACATAGTAGTCGCTTTCCATTCCCTTTGTAATTTCTACCTCACTTCTGTTTCCCGAGGAATCCTTTACATAAATAACATCTTTATTATCACTGTTTGTATGTATCGCATCATACGGAACAGCTAACACATCCGATGCCTCTTTGGTAATAATACTGCATTTGGCAGTCATTCCCGAGCGGAGTTTTTCGTTCGCATTTTTAAGTGTAATAATAACCTCATATCCACTACCTGACGAAGATGATGAAGAACCGCTCATTCCGCTGCTAATATCCGATCCTGACTGGTTCGAAGAACCTGATAAAGTAGTGTCTCCCATAGTGAGTGCAACATAGGTTATCTCACCCTCTATTTCCTCATCACCTGTTGCATCTGTAAGTATTACTACACGCTGTCCTTTTTCAACTTTATTTATATCATATTCGCTAATAGTAGTTGTTACCCGAAGGTTTGAAAGATCACTTATTTGTACTGCATCTCCCCCGTTATAACTATCACCGTCGGAAACTCCGAGAGCAGTTACTGTACCGTCCATAGTCGCTGTCATGGATGCTGATTCAAGTGTCTTTTTTGCATCCTGAACAGATCGTTTTCCCTGGCGAAGTTGTTTTTTATTATTTGTCTGAGCCTGAGTTACCTGTTGCTGCGCCTGAGTAATGGATTTCTGATTCTGCTTATTTGTACTTTCCAGATTCTCCTTTGCCTGTTCGAGTGCCGCCTCTGCCTCGGAAACAGACATGGTACCTGAAGAAATATTTGTATTTATCGTAATTGATGTATCAGATAGCGTATCCGGTGTCGTCGCATTTTTATTTGACTTTCCTGACTTTGCTGCCTTCTTTGCTTTCTTCAGAGCAGCCTTGGCTTCCTTGACCTTCTTTTCAAGCTTTTTCTTTTCGCTGTAGTAAGTAGATCTCGCCTCTGATAACTGCTGATATGCCTGCGAAAGCTCCGAAGACGTCTGAGAGACCGTATCACTATAGTCCTCCTTCGCCTCAGCGAGTGCCTCCTTTAACTCGGATTTGTCAAAAGAAACAAGCTTTTGCCCCTTTGTCACGGTATCTCCGACACTGACCAAAACATCCTTCACCGTCACATTTTGAACATCGGCCGAAACCGTGTCCGATGATGCGGCCTCAATCGTACCGGTCGCGCTGACGGATTCAGTCAGGTCCATTTTTTCAAGTGTCACAGTATTTATCTGCCTTTCGTTTTCGGCATGAGATACCTTCTTTTCCAGGAACCCCGGCAAAAAGATACACCCGCTGACAATAAATGCGACTAATAATACTCCCCCTATTATCAGGCCTTTCTTCTTTTTCTTCATAGAAACCTCCGTTTCATATATCCATGTTTACAGATACATCCTGAACATAGTTTTACATTAAATAAAAAATGTGTACAGTCTGTGAATAAAAAAGAAACAAAATGTGTTTTTGTCAGATCATAACACACAAAAAAAGACCGACTATATCAGCCGGTCCTCGTCTATATTTATCAAAGAATACTTTCTATCATGCCGATCGCTCGGGCATTTTTTTTCACGTCATGAACTCTGACCATAGCACACCCTTTCATGGTAGCATAAACGGATATAGCCATGGTTCCTTCCTCTCTCTGATCCACGGGAAGGTCGAGCGCCGTTCCTATAACACTTTTTCTCGATGCCGCCATAAGAACAGGATACCCCATCTCCACAAGCTGATCCACGTGCCTTATAACGGTGAGGTTTTGCTCATAGGTTTTTCCGAAACCTACTCCCGGGTCGATCCATATCCGATTCTGTTTTATCCCGTATTTTTTTGCTATATCCAGCGACCTTGCGATCTCTGTTTTGACCAACTCCATATAAGCTGATTCATTTGGAGTGATCTCCAATTTGTCTAAGCTGTTATGACGTCCGACATCGATATCCGCGGGCTCCTCCCTGTTATGCATCAACACGACCTGAACCCCTGTCTTTGCTGCAAGCTCAGCCAGTCTCTCATCCTTAACAAATCCCCAGATTGAATTAAGCATATCCGCCCCGGCCTCTATCGCAGCTTTCGCAACCTCATATTTGTAAGTATCTATCGATATGGTCACATCGCTTTTTTTACGTATCTCCCTGATCACCGGCACAACCCTGTTCATCTCCTCGATCATGGAAACAGCAGTATATCCCGGCCTCGTAGACTCGCCTCCGACGTCGATAACACTCGCACCTTCATCAACCATCCTAAGAGCGCAGTTTACCGCCTGCTCGACTGATTCATAGCTGCCTCCATCCGAAAACGAATCAGGCGTCACGTTCAGTATCCCCATTATTCTCATGTTTTACACCTCGCATATGTGTTATATGTGACGCGTGATGTGCCTGACGAGATGAGAGTATGTATCTGTGAGGGCACGCTTGCGCTTTTTTCTTTAACGTCACGTTGCATGCGTGTAAAAAACACACGCTACGCAACGACGTTAAAGAGACATCCCTCACAGTTATACATTTCTCTCATCTCGTGGCTTACATCACGCTTTTTCTACTTGTACTCGCATCCGGCTATATCCGTAATATCTTTACCATATCATCATAGGTCTCGATCTGATTCATGTTGCGCCTGAGTTTAACGGATCCGGGATAACCGGCCGTGTACCAGGCGAAATGCGTCCTCATCATCCGCATCGCACGCTCCTCACCGATCCGCTCGATCTCATCCGCCGCATGTCCTAATAACACCTTACACATATCCTCATATGACGGCTTATCAAACGTGGTTTTGCCGTTAAGAAAAGCCTCCTTGACCTGAGCAAATATCCACGGATTTCCTTTGGCAGCACGACCGATCATAACACCATCGCATCCGGTCTCGGAAACCATCCTAAGCGCATCCTCCGCGCTAAAAATATCCCCGTTCCCGATCACGGGCACACTCACCGATTCCTTAACTCTCCTTATGAAATCCCAGTCAGCCTTCCCGCTGTAATACTGATCTCTGGTCCTTGCATGTACCGCGATCGCAGCTACACCTGCCTCCTCCATGGCTTTTGCCATCTCCAGTCCCTGCTCCTGTCCATCATGAAAGCCTTTTCTTATCTTCACAGTCACAGGCTTTTTTACGGCATCCACAGTCGCTTTCAAAACCTTATATGCCAACGGGATATCATTAAGAAGGGCAGAACCCTCTCCATTTTTCACAACCTTAGGCACAGGGCATCCCATATTGAAATCCAGTATATCAAAAGGTCTCTCCTCAATCCTTTTAGCCATCTCGGATACGATCTCCGGATCGGAACCAAAAAGCTGCAGAGAAACCGGTCTCTCATTCTCACCGATCTCCAGCAGCTCATCCGTATTTTTATTATTATAATAAATCCCCTTCGCGCTGACCATCTCAGTGCATACCATCGACGCCCCCATCTCTCTGCAGATAGTGCGATAACAAATATCAGTCACTCCTGCCATGGGTGCAAGTATAGCTCCCGGGCCGATACAAACATTTCCAATATTCAACCCGTCTGCCACCCCGTATCCTCCGTATCTGTGGATAAACTCAATGCACAAAAGCATATCATTTTTATTTTGACTTTTCGTATATTATCCTAAGTCCCTGTAAAGTCAGATTCCTGTCGTAAACATCGATCTTATCCGTAGAATCCGCGATCACACGTCCCAGTCCGCCTGTCGCTACTACCTTTGCATCAAGTCCCGACTCCTCTTTAAAATGATCGATTATATACTCTGTCTGACCGATACATCCGTAAACCAGCCCCGCCTGCATACTCGGTATGGTAGACTTTGCAAGGATGGACTCCGGCTTTTCTATCTCTATCTCCGGAAGCTTTGCCGCTCCGTTCCACAACGCACTCGCAGCCGTCCTGAGTCCCGGAGCAGTAACGCCTGCGATAAAGGAACCATCCTCCGTTACGAGATCATATGTGGTAGCAGTACCGAAATCGATAACTATCACGGGACCTCCGTATAAGAAAAATGCTCCGGCCGCATCCACCACTCTGTCGGCACCTACTTCGACGGGATTCGGAAGTGCAATTCTAATACCGGATTTAGTTCCGTTTCCGATGAAGATCGGATCACAGTTTAAGTACTTATAAATACCACTACTAAGTGAATAATTTACCTTCGGAACAACTGATGATATAATGACATCTTCAATATCATCAGCGGTAACGCTCTGATGAGAAAGCTGCTCCATGATTGAGACACCAAACTCATCCGAAGTACGCGGAAGGTCCGTAGTCAGGCGGAATTCGTGTTTGATATCCTTGCCATCGATAAGACCTATTGTAATGTTTGTATTACCGACATCTATAGCTAATAACATATGTCCTCCTTCAGCACGGATCCATGTGTCCATCTGCATGCAAGCATGCGATGCACACATGATCTGCACAGACTCGCACTTATCACGCAAAGAATGCTTTATAATACTCTTCTAAATCCTCTAACAATTCCTTGTATTTTTCCTGGTATTGTTTTATCTTTAAAAACGCTCCTATCTCATCATAATCCAGATCATTATCAGCTGCTGTCGTTGAAAAATACAGATTACCATCCTCATCATAAGAGAGAGTCAGTATGCCACCGACATCCTCAGTATAAAGGACCATCAGCGCCTGGAGTTCTTCCTTTACCTGCCTGGGCAGAGTATCCTTAAATCTCGGATTCAAAAAGTATTTTTGCTCATATTTACTGCTGGCGCACAGTACCTGCTCATCTGTCATCTTCTCATATCCTCCCTGTTTGTCCAGCCCTTGTCCTCGACACCATCAGGACGATAGTCCACATTCCCTCTGTATTTCAGAGGTACATAGTGTTTGTGATGTCCGACCGCCTTATATGCGGGACGTATGATACGACCTGCATTGACCAACTCCTCGATACGATGAGCACTCCATCCTGCTATACGAGCTATCGCAAATAAAGGAGTATATAATTCGTGCGGGATACCTAACATACTGTAAACAAGTCCCGAATAAAAATCTATGTTCGCTGATACTCCCTTATAGATATGTCTCTGCTCAGCTATAACCTTTGTCGCAAGTCTTTCGACATTACTGTAAAGTCTGAACTCTTTCATCATATCTTTCTCTTCCGCAAGCTTTTCAACAAACCTTCTGAATGTCCTTGCACGCGGATCCGAAAGAGAGTAAACAGCATGCCCCATACCATATATAAGACCGGATTTATCAAACATCTGATGATTGACTATAGCGGTAAGATACGCCTCTATCTCCTCCTCGTCATCCCAGTCCTTTACCCATTTTTTCATATCCTCAAACATAAGGGAAACCTTTACGTTTGCACCACCATGACGGGGTCCCTTAAGGCTCCCAAGAGCTGCGGATATGGCAGCATAAGTATCTGTACCGGATGATGTCACCACGTGATCCGTGAAAGTCGAGTTGTTACCTCCACCATGCTCTGCATGAAGGACCAATGCCAGATCAAGTATCTTTGCTTCAAGCGGTGTAAACTTTGAATCGGGTCTTAACATGTGAAGGATATTTTCCGCAGTAGAATACTCCTCTTTTGGCGGATGCAGATAAAAACTGTTTCCATCGTGGAAATATTTTGATGTCTGATATCCGTATACGGAAAACATAGGAAACAGAGCGACTAACTCCAGACACTGTCTGAGCACGTTTCGTATGGATGTATCATCTGCCTTACTGTCATACGCATAGAGCGTTAACACCGACCTCGAAAGCGTATTCATGAGGTCAGCGCTCGGAGCCTTCATGATAATATCCCTGACGAAACTCATTGGAAGACTCTTTCGATAGTAAGCAAGCATCTCCTCCAAACTGTCAAGATCATCCTCCGTCGGAAGCTCGCCAAACAAAAGCAGATAAACGACCTCCTCAAATCCGAAACGTTTTTCGGATAAAAAGCCCTCGACTATCTCCTCGATATTTATTCCCTGATAGTAAAGCTCACCATCACAGGGTACGAGCTCACGATCCTTAACGGTGTAGGCAACTATCTCCGAGATCTCCGTAAGACCAGTAAGCACACCTCGTCCATCCAGATCTCTGAGTCCTCTTTTTACCTCATATTTATCAAAAAGTGTGGAATCAATGGTAGCCGTCGCTTCGCTGACAGACGCCATTTTGCGTAGCCAGTCCTGACGGAACTCATCATCCATACGCGTTTCGCTATCATTTACTATTACCTTCGCCATAAACTCTCCTCTATCAAAGCGTGAGATCCATTACTGCTTTTATCGTATGCATACGGTTCTCCGCCTCACGGAAAACAGTCTCCGCGTGTGCTTCAAACACCTCATCCGTAACCTCAAGCTCCTTCAGTCCGAACTGCTCATACACCTTTTTTCCGATCTCTGTCTTCAGATCATGGAAAGCAGGGAGACAATGCATGAAGATAGCGTTAGGCTTTGCATTTTTCATTGCATTTTTGTTAACCTGATATGGAGAGAGCACCTCGATTCTCTCCTTCCAAACCTCCTCAGGCTCACCCATGGATACCCAAACATCAGTATAGAGAACATCTGCATCCTTCGTGCCTTCGGCAACATCCTCAGTAAGGGTGATGCTTCCGCCACTCGCCTTGGCGTATTCCTCACAAACCTTTACGAGCTCAGCATCCGGGAAGTATTCTTTCGAAGTACATGCAGTAAAGTGCATACCCATCTTTGAGCAGGCGATCATAAGTGAATTGCCCATGTTATACCTGGCATCGCCCATATATGTAAGCTTTATACCCTCTATATGACCGAACTCCTCCTCTATCGTGAGCAGATCTGCCAGCATCTGAGTCGGATGATACTCATTCGTAAGACCGTTCCAAACCGGAACATCAGAGTACTTTGCGAGCTCCTCAACTATCTCCTGACCATATCCCCTGTACTCGATACCGTCAAACATCCTCGAAAGAACCCTTGCAGTATCAGCAATGCTCTCCTTTTTCCCGATCTGAGAACCGGACGGATCAAGATATGTCACACCTACTCCCAGGTCATGACCGGCAACCTCAAACGAGCACCTCGTTCTTGTACTTGTTTTTTCAAAAATCAGAGCTATGTTTTTACCCTCATGATGACGATGAACAAGACCTCTTTTTTTCATATCCTTGAGCATTCTTGCATGGTCTAACATATACCTGATCTCCTCAGGTGTAAAGTCTCTTAATGTCAAAAAATCGCGTCCTTTTAAATCCATGATCCGGCCTCCATTTCAGACTAATTATTATAGTATTTATTCATATTACTATTCAGTTACTATTACGTTCTATTTCATATGATAACAATGCCGCCGACACCGCTGCATTTAATGACTCAAGTTCACCCTTCATCGGTATCTTTATCAGCTTGTCACATTTTTTTACAACCTCATCACTGAGCCCATTTGCTTCATTTCCGATAAGTACGGCAATCTTCCCATCATACCTCGGTTCTCTGAAGTCGACCGCACCATCAAGATATGCCCCGTAAACGGTAAAGCCCTTATCATGAAGCTTATCCATTTCTTCAGCAAACGTCCCTTCACACGACAGACAGGGAACCCTCAGAACAGATCCCATGGTAGACCTCGTAACCTTCGGCTGATACACATCCGCGCATCCCTTAGAAAGTAATACGGCATCCATCCCGGCACCTTCAGCCGTCCTTATGATAGTACCAATATTCCCGGGATCCCTGACATCCTCCAGACAGATAACTTTACAATCATCTCTCCCAAATATCTCATCTTTGTCAAACTCAGGAATCCTTACAACAGCCATTATCCCCTGCGGAGTAACCGTGTCGGATAAACTGTTAAATATCGTATCACCAAGCGTGTCCGTAACCGTGATCCCCTCGGGCACATCCGCACTCTCGGCAACATAAATCTCCGTCGCCAGCCCTCTTTTGACCGCCTCTAAAACCGGCTTAAACCCTTCCAGTATAAAGCAGCCTTCTTCTCTTCTTGTCTTCGATTTTTCAAGTAACTTTTTTATTCTCTTAATTCTATTATTATCTTTACTGGTGATCATGTTTTTCCTTAATTCTTTTAAAAAAACTCAATTGTTCCAGAGTCATTTATGCCTGCGTGACGACAGAAGTGTATCACTGTGATGGATGTCTATCATACGTCGTTGCGCAGACGAGGTCAGGAAACTCTTTGAGTTTCCTCGAGTCGTGCAACGTGACGTATGATAAAAAAGCGCAAGCGTGCCATCACAGATACACGCTGTCGTCACGCAGGCTACAATCTGGGTATCGCATGTCTTTTATGCGCATGCAACGTGACGTTAAAGAAAAAAGCGCAAGCGTGCCCTCACGGATATACGTACTCATCCCGACCACGCATCATCACCCGGACTACACCACGGACTGCACTCGACTACAGCCTCACTCCCAGCTTTTTCAACTCCTGATACAAAAGATGTATCGGAAGCCCCACGACATTATAATAATCCCCCTCTATGCCGGTAATATACTTCGAAAACGCTCCCTGTATACCATATCCTCCGGCCTTATCATATGGCTCCTTCGACGTGATATATTCCTCGAGCTCGATCTCATCAAGCTTTCCCACATGCACAATGGTTTTGTCATGAAACGTCCTGCCTCTATCCTGCCTTCCGTCCTGCAGGGTAAGCAGAGCCACACCCGTATAAACCTCATGCGATCGTCCTTCGAGCATGTGGATCATCTTTCTCGCCTCAACGACAGATGTCGGTTTACCAAGGATCTTTCCATCTATAACAACCAATGTATCTGCGCCGATAACTATTGCCTTGTCGGCCGGCCCCACACGAAGCGTCGTACCGTCAACCAGAGGTTCTCTCATCCACAGACTGCCATGCTGACACACGAGTCCCTCCGCAACAGCCATCGCTTTGCGGTTCGCCAAAACACTCGTGATCATGGCAGGATCCTTTGAGCTTACCTCTTCATCCGTCTCTGATATGATCACCTGAAAGGAGATTCCCAGTCTCTGCAGTAATTCCTTACGCCTTGGAGACTGGGATGCCAGTACAAATTGTATCGTTTGACTCATTATTTGAAATACTCCACGCCGCTTTCAAACAGCAGCTGATCCTGATCACCAAAAAGATTGATAGCTACGCCCTTTCCGATACGCTCAGAGTGAACCATCTTTCCGAGCACTCTTCCGTCAGGACTTGTGATACCCTCTATAGCTCCGTATGAGCCGTTTACGTTGAAGTCCTCATCCATGGTCGGTCGACCGGATGCATCGACATACTGAGTAGCCACCTGACCATTTTTATAGAGCTTCTCTATCCACTCGCTGTCTGCTACAAATCTTCCCTCACCATGAGAAGCCGGAACAGTGTAAACACCACCGAGCGTAGCCTTTCTAAGCCATGGCGACTTGTTTGTAACAACCTTCGTGTATACTGATCTGGAGAAATGTCTTCCGATGCTGTTGGTAGTAAGCGTCGGAGAGTCCTCCTTCTGTGTAGTGATCCTTCCATACGGAACGAGTCCGAGCTTTATCAGAGCCTGGAAACCGTTACAGATACCGAGCACAAGCCCGTCTCTCTCATCGAGAAGTCTGTGTATCGCATCGGCGATCTCAGGATTTCTGAATACGGAGGTGATGAACTTCGCCGATCCGTCCGGCTCATCTCCTGCTGAGAATCCTCCTGAGAACATCACTATCTGTGAAGAATCTATAGCCTTTTTAAATGCTTCTACCGAATCCCTGATATCCGACTCAGACATGTTTTTGAACACGATCGTTTCGGTGTCAGCCCCCGCACGTCTGAACGAAGCATGTGTATCATACTCACAGTTCGTACCAGGGAATACAGGGATAAATACCTTCGGTCTTGCTATCTTGTGTTTGCATACGTATACGCTTTCCCCTGCACCGGAAACATC
>CAMVOY010000053.1 GCA_947169235.1 uncultured Lachnospiraceae bacterium
CTCAGGCCTTTGCCGAGGAATATATAAAGCTTCTCGACATCAAGACGGCTTCGGCTGATACGCCGATCAAGTCTCTGTCCGGAGGAAACCAGCAGAAGGTTATCCTGGGACGCTGGCTTCTCACTCATCCTGAGTATCTTATCCTGGATGAGCCTACGAGAGGTATCGATGTCGGAACAAAGGTAGATATTCAGAAGCTTGTTCTCAAGCTTGCTTCGGAGGGTATGAGTATTACATTCATCTCATCAGAAACAGACGAGATGCTCAGAACCTGCTCGAGACTCGTTGTTATGCGAGACGGAAAGCAGGTAGGAGAGCTGACAGGCGATGAGTTGACACAGAGTGGTATAATGAGTGCAATAGCGGGAGGTGATAAATAATCATGAGTATTTGGAAGAAACTTACTGGTAATCAGATTTTTATCCCGATCGCAGCATTTGTGATCCTTATCATCGTAAACCTGATCCATGATCCGTCATTCTTTGCTTTGACATTCGGACCGAACAGTGATGGAAACAATGTCCTTACAGGAAACCTTATGTCAATCCTTGACAGTGGATCAGAGGTTGCTATCCTGGCTATTGGTATGACGCTCGTTACAGCTGCATCAGGTGGACAGGATATCTCCGTCGGAGCTACCATGGCGATCGCAGGATCAGTTACACTTCGTATGCTGTGCGGTTCTCCGGACAATCCGAATTACGATGTTATGCAGACACCGATCATCGTGGCATTTTTAGTGGCAGTACTTGTATCGATGCTTTTCGGAGCATTCAATGGTCTGTTGGTATCGATCTTCAAGATCCCGCCGATGGTTGCGACGCTGATCCTCTTTACGGGTGGTCGTTCGATCGCATCATGGATCAACGGTGGAACACTTCCGCAGGTTAACGATCCATCCTTCAAGATTTTCGGTAATTATATTCCGGGAATCCCGCTTCCTACACCGTTCATTATCGCAATGGCGTGTGTACTCGTAATGTTCATATTCATGAAGTTTACGAATATCGGACTGTATGTACAGGCTGTTGGTATCAATTCAAGTTCATCAAGACTGAACGGATTGAATCCTCAGTATATCAAGTTTATCACCTTTGTTATCCTCGGAATATGCGTGGCAGTAGCCGGCTTCATCAAGGTAAGCCGTATCGCCAGCATCAACTACTCAGTGCTTGCGAAGGATATAGAGATGGATGCCATCCTGGCGGTCGCTCTCGGAGGTAACGCTCTCGGAGGTGGTAAGTTCAATATGGGCGCGTCAATACTGGGTGCGTATGTCATTCAGTTTTTGACAACGACACTTTATGCGTTCCAGGTACCTGCTACGGCTCTTCCGGCTTACAAGGCTGTCGTGGTCATCATCCTCGTTGTGATGAGTGCGCCTGCTGTACGTGAGTTCTTCAAGAGATTCAAGAAAAAGCAGACTGCAGCAAAGGAGGTGGCTTAAGATGGAAACAGCTAAAAAACCTTCTTTCTTAACAAAGATCGGACGCATGAATGAGTCAAATCTGCTGCTTTTGATCACGGTAGTGATATTCGTGGTTATGTATGTAGGTGCGATCATATTCCAGGGCGGTGGATTTTTATCAGCGCAGACATTCTTCAATATCCTGAACGATAACGCGGCACTGATCATCGGAGCACTCGGAATGAGTATCGTAATGATCACCGGAGGGATCGATATCTCCATCGGTGGAGTTGCCGCTCTCGTTTCCATGTGCTGTGCGGTATATCTTGAAAAAGCAAACGGTAATATTATTGTTTCACTCCTTATTGCGATCGCTATCGGTCTTGCATTCGGACTGATCCAGGGTTACCTTGTTGCTTATCTGGAGATCCAGCCGTTCATCGTATCACTGGCAGGTATGTTCTTTGCCAGAGGTATGACAACAGTAGTTAATAAAGAGCCCTTCAACGTATCAAACCCGGGACTTATGAGTCTCAAGGATACACATGTGGTCGTTCCGTTCTTGGGAAAGACCAACAGAAAAGGTATTTATATCGACGCGTATGTAGAGGTCGGCGTGATCGTTGCGATCGTGCTTGTTATCCTGATGTTTGTACTGCTTCGCTGGTGCAAGCTTGGAAGAAACTTCTATGCAGTCGGTGGAAATGCCAACTCGGCTCTTATGCTTGGTATCAATGTAAAGCGTACGAGATTTTTATCTCACATCATTTGTTCGGTGCTTGCCGGTATCGGTGGTTTCGTGTATTTCGTCCATGTAGGATCAGGATCTCCGTCGCATGCGATGGGAATGGAAATGGACGCGATCGCCTGCTCGATCATCGGTGGTACGATGCTTACCGGTGGTGTGGGTAACATCGTTGGAACTTTGTTCGGGGTGCTTTCACTCGGTACCATCAAAAACATCGTTGCTTCTGCCGGACTCGGTGAGGCATGGTGGACAGGTATCACCACGGCAGCAATGCTGTGTCTGTTCCTCATCATCCAGTCAGTGGTTATGGCTTTCAAGGGTCGTAGCAAGAAGGGATGACACAATAATTTAACAGGTATGCATATGAAACAGGTTATAAAGCAATTTAAGTGTTTCATTAGTTTGGCGCTGATCGTAAGTCTTATGATCAGTGGATGCACTCCCGCTTCATCCGAAAAGGAAGGGGCGGGAGATGTTGTCGTTCAGAAGAAACTTATAAAAGTCGGGTTTTCGCAGCTTGGTGCGGAGTCAGATTGGAGACGGGCGAACACTGCTTCCATGCGTGAGACTTTCTCCGAGGAAAACGGATATCAGTTATTTTTTGAGGACGCTCAGCAAAAACAGACCAACCAGGCGATGGCGATCAGACGTTTCATTCAGCAGGGAGTTGACTACATCGTAGTTGCGCCGGCCACTGAGGTTGGTTGGGATAATGCCCTTTCCGAAGCGAAAAAAGCCGAGATTCCGGTTATTCTTATCGACAGACGGATAAGCGTCAAGGATTCTACTCTGTATACGTGTTGGGTAGGTTCTGATTTTAAGCTTGAAGGAGACAAGGTAACAGGGTGGATGAGACAGTTCTTCAGGATGAAGAGCATCGATCCCAAATCCGTAAAGATCTTTGACCTTCAGGGAACCATAGGGACATCGGCCCAGATTGGAAGGACCAACGGTCTTAAGGATGCGGCAAAGAGAAACGGCTGGGAAATAGTAGAGACTGCTGACGGTGACTTCACTGAGGCGAAAGGCAATGAGGTTACGGACAGGGTTATCCAGGAGCATCCGGAAATAAATGTTATTTATGCTGAGAATGACAATATGGCACTGGGTGCGGTTAAGGCCATACAGAAGAACGGAAGAAGAGTCGGCATGGATATGGCATCAGGAGAGATACTCGTGGTATCCTTTGACGGTGTAAGCACCGAAGCCATGCAAATGCTTATAGATAAAAAGATCGCCTGTATAGGTGAGTGTTACCCGATGTACGGGTCAAATGTAAGATCGTGTATTGAGGTTATTGAAGCCGGCAAAAAGCCTGACAAGACTTCATTTGTCAGTGAGGGTCTGTATAGTGCGGACAAGACTATCACGCAGATAAGTGCCGGAATGAGAGATTATGCGGTGACCATAGTCACGCAGGATTGGCTGGACGAAAGAGACATTACAAAAAACAAAGATTCGGAGTAAAACTATGGCATTTGAAGACAGCTTTTTATTATTTTTACAGGAGAATGTCAGAAATGGTTTTTTTACACCCATTATGAAGGGGGTAAGTTTTATAGGTGATAACAAGGGTCTGGTGTGGATACTTTTGGCTTTGATCCTGGTTATCATAAAAAGGACAAGATGGGTTGGTATAGGAGTTGGTGGAGCGCTCGCTTTATCAGGAATATTTACGAACCTTATAATAAAAAATCTGGTACAGAGAGAGAGACCGTTTGCCATGATACCGGGGCTTGATCCGGTGGGAGAGATCCCTACTGATACATCATTCCCATCCGGACATGCTTCAGCGGGGATGGCCGCGGCGGTCGCTTTTTTTATAACTCTGCCGTGGATCATGGACAGAACAAAAGCGCATATAGTCGGTACGTTTATCATAATAATCTCGCTGTGTATATGTTTTTCCAGGTTGTATCTGGGAGTTCATTATCCTACAGATGTGCTTGTGGGCTTGCTTTTGGGAATCATTTATGGTATCATATCGGGAAAGGTTGTAGGTATGATACGAAGGAGGTTTATAGGCGATGTCGATAGAGATACTGGCGAAAAAGATGAAAAATGATTCGGCGAGTATGGCCGCATCATCCGTAGATACAAGAAATGCAGCACTTACTGCAATATCAGAGGCTTTGATTAAAAACAAAAAAGAGATATTTGCCGAGAATGAAAAGGATATGGCTGCAGCTAAAGAAAACAAAATAGCTGAGGCTGTGGTTAAAAGACTTAAGTTTGATGAGCACAAACTTGAGGACGTGTGTAACGGACTCTCAATGCTTAAAGATCTTTCTGATCCTCTCGGTAAAGTCACTCTTGACAGGGATCTGGATGAAGGATTATCCTTGAAAAGGATCACCTGCCCGATCGGAGTAATAGGTGTTATTTTTGAGGCGAGACCTGATGCTTTGGTTCAGATCGCCTCTTTGTGCATCAAAAGCGGAAACTGTGCTCTATTAAAGGGTGGAAGGGAGACTGTGAATACGAACAGGATACTCTTCAGGCTGATCCATGAAAGCGCGGTTTCGGTAGGCCTTCCCGAGAACTGTCTGGCGCAGGCGGAGAGCCATGCAGAGATAGATGAACTGTTGAAATGTGATAAGTATGTTGACCTTCTGATCCCCAGGGGTTCAAATGCTTTTGTACGTCATATTATGGACAATACAAAGATTCCCGTCATGGGACATGCGGACGGGATCTGCCATATCTATGTGGATGATAAGTTCGATGAGACGATCGCGATACCGATCATTATAGATGCCAAGACTCAGTATACCGCAGCATGTAACGCAGTCGAGACGTTGCTTGTAAACAGGCGGATCGCGGGAGAATTTTTACCGAAGCTTGCTCAGGCTCTATCAGAGGAGAATGTCAGGGTAAGAGGAACAAAAGAGGTTACGGATATCATCGAAGGAGCTTTAGGAAAGGCTGATATCTCGGGAGAAGTTGAGACCATCGGTGATGATGATTTTGATACCGAATATCTGGCACTTACCGTCGGGGTCAAGTTGGTCGATGATGTGGATGAAGCTATAGCTCATATCAATCTGCATGGCTCACATCACACGGATTCTATCATCACGACCGATGATGAGCGCGCTGAACATTTTATGCAGATGGTGGATTCTGCCGGGGTTTATCACAACTGTTCAACGAGATTCTCTGATGGTTTCAGATACGGATTTGGAGCAGAGGTGGGGATCAGTACAGGAAAGATCCATGCCAGAGGTCCGGTGGGACTTGACGGGCTCACGACCTACAAATACAAGCTCTATGGGCACGGACAGACCGTAGGTGAGTACGCGTCAGGAAAAAGGAGCTTTCATCACGTAGATAAGCTGTAAACATATATGGTATCGTGGGACGCGCGTGCAGGTGGCATGGGCTCCGGAAATCGAGGTTGTATATGGAAAAAGACAAAAAACTGTTTCAACGATTGTGTATATATTTCATATTATCGGCCTTGGCGATATTTTTCATCGTGACGAGCCGGTGGATCGCTCTCGCCATCGAGGCGGTCGTGATCATTCTTCTTATCATACTGATCGCGTTTTACATGGTGAGTTTTACCCTGAAAAGAAAATCCCCCATTGTGAGGGATGATGTCTCGGTACTAGGCCCTCACGGTGAGCTGAATGAGTTCGTAAAGGATGCCGTATTGTGGCTCGAGACAGGTGATGTGTGGGAGCAGGTGAGCTTTGACGGGATGAAGCTTTACGGGAGATTTTTGAAAAATGAGGGCTCGCACGTCTACGCGATCTGCTGTCACGGCTACAAGAATCAACGTATGCAGGATATCTCAAACCAGGCGAAGCATTTTTATGATATGGGATATAACGTCTTTTGCGGTCACGCCAGAGGCCATGGTATGAGCGAAGGAAGTTACATTGGCATGGGGACAAACGAAAGACTTGATATCGTCGGATGGATAAAAATGATAGTTGATATGGATCCGGAGGCGAGGATATTTTTATATGGAGTGTCCATGGGCGGTGCTACCGTGATGACAACAAGTGGAGAAGAGCTCCCGAAAAACGTAAAGTGTTTTATACAGGACTGCGGTTTTTCGAGTCCGTGGGATGAGTTTAAGTATCATATCAGGGAAGGGTTCGGGTTGCCATACAGACCGATACTCGATGTTTGTCAGATGATATCAAGGAGTCGATACGGATTTGACTTTCACGACTTCTCTGCGAAAGAACAGATAAAAAAGGCGTGCATGCCATTTTTGATGATACATGGTGATCTGGATACCTATGTTCCGTATAGGATGTTTAAACCCTTATACGAGGCGTGCGCCTCGGAGAAAAAGAGAGCAGTCACGATAGAGGGAGCAGCTCATGCGGAGGCGTATTGGAGGGATCCCGGAACATACTGGTCGGAAGTGGAAAAATGGCTTGAAACGTATCTTTGAAAAAGCATGTTGGTTTTGATGGAGGCACAGTGAATGTCCGGAATTAAGTTGGCTGTTTTTATCACGGAATGGGACCCGCATTTTTGGAGTCGGGTTCTCAAAGGAATAGGCAATCGTGCGAAATCTTACGGTTATGAGGTTTTTGTTTTTGATTGCTTCGGAGGGTCCGGAGTAAAGAGAAAGCATGATGTGGGCGAGTTCCATATTTTTGATCTGCCTGATTTAAAGCAGTTTGACGGGGCTATCGTTGTTGCGTCAACTATCGTGCCGACTGTTGTTGTTAATTATCTTGGTGATCGTATCATAAAAAGCGGTATTCCCGCAATCTCTTTGGAGGTGCCCATCGACGGTCTTGACTTTGGCGGCATCTCAAATCATGATGCTTTGATTTCGATGATGGATCATGTTATCGCACATCACAAATGCAAGAGAATATACTATGTTTCCGGTCCTGAAGGAAACGCCGAAGCGGGTATGCGAAAAAACGCATATTTTGAGGCTATGGAGAAGGCAGGTCTCGAAGTAAAGGAGGAAAATACCTTTACCGGGACGTATGAGTTTGATAGCGGATATCGCGCAGTGAATTACTTCAAATCGCTTCCTGACGGACTCCCTCAGGCTATAGTCTGCGCAAATGACGCCATGGCAATGGGAGTGTGCAGGAGACTCGACGAGTTGGGCGTACCGGTCCCCGATCAGGTGATAGTCACGGGATTTGATAACATTGATACGTCGAATGACTATGTGCCCAGTCTCACTACCGTTTCGAGACCAAAGAAGGAACTGGGGGCTATGGCCTTTGACTACATCATGAAAAAGATCGAAGATCCTTCAACATCGACGGGATTTAAATGTAAAACGAGAATTGAGTACCGTGAGAGCTGCGGATGTCAGAGCGCGAACCTCTATGTCGGACGCAAGTTCAGAGAGGAGCATTTCCGTCAGGTCGAGGAGGAGGCAAACCTGTCACGTTTCATGAACAGGATGCTCGCGAGAGTGACGGACTGCGACTGGTTTTCCGAGCTTTTTATGTGCTTGCGGGATTACGTGGATATGCTCGAATGTGAGAGGTTTTATTTTTGCATAGATAATAGCCTGATCGATGAGGGTATAGTTCTTCCGGGAGATCACACCGACAAGGACACGATAAGAGAACAGTTGAGATGGATGAAGGAGGATTTTCCGGAAAAGGTATCGGTAGTTCTGGCGACCAATAAAGGAAAGCTATTCAAGTGTGCCGACTACAACGGAAGGGAAAGGATAATGCCAATCGAGGAGGAGGAGTTCAGGTCTTCCTCTGATATGTATATTTACGAACCAATCCACTATCAGGATAACTGCTTCGGGTACTGTATAATGGTCAATCCTACTCCGGGCAAGCGTATACTCGGAGTCAGTCAGTGGCTCCTTGTGGTTGGAAATGCCATAGAGACCATACGCAGGAAACATATGATGAATCTGGCTATCGAGCAGCTTGATGAACTATATACAACTGATCCGTTGACGGGATTGTATAACAGATACGGTCTTGAAAGATATGCCGCAGGGATGATAGAAACATGCATGAAGGAACGTCAGCCTTTAGTTGCGGTGTTCCTTGATCTGGACGGCCTGAAGCCTATCAACGATGAGTTCGGACATGAGGTCGGCGATATCGCGATCAAGACGGTTGCCGATGTGCTCCGTGTAGTGGGAGATGAAGGAGATGTGGCCACGAGACTCGGTGGCGATGAGTTTTTGGTGCTGTGTTCAGCTGACCTCGATCTGGTTGAGAAAAAGATCGCTCAGGTCGATAAAGAACTGGTGAAGAAGGATAAAGAGCTGGATCTGCCGTTCAATGTCAGAGCCAGTGCCGGATACAAATGCATCATTCCGAATGAGAACTTCGATCTGGATGTGCTTATCGAGGAGGCTGACCAGGCGATGTACGAGGTGAAAAAGAAAAAGAAGGAAGCGATGTCTTTACAAAATCGAAAAAATAGTATATCATAGAAGTTAATCTTTACGTCAAAAAGACGTGAATGAAAAAAAAAGCGCGTGAATACATCCGGTAGATGTGTTCAGAAAGGTAGGAAAAGATGGAAAAGGAAGAGTTTTTGGGATTGTATCGTCACTCATTGGCGCACATCCTGGCAAAGGCAGTTATCGAGATTTTCGGTAAGGATGAGGTACAGTTTTCAATCGGACCGCAGATCGATGACGGGTGTTATTATGATTTCACCCTCCCGAGACCGGTCAAGGAAGAGGATTATCCCGTCATCGAAGAGAAGATGCGTGAGATCCTGAAGAGAAAAGAAGATTGGACCAGGAAGGAAGTTTCAAAGGATGAGGCCCGGGCTATTTTTAAGGATCAGAAGTTCAAGATGGAGCTGATCGAAGAGCTGCCCGAGGATGAGATCATCACGATCTATTATACAGGTGATGACTACGTGGATCTGTGTCGCGGACCGCACGTAGCGAACTCTCAGGAGCTTTTGTCGACCGCTTTTCAGGTGAAGAGTGCGTCGGGAGCGTACTGGAGAGGTGATGAGAACAGAGACAGCATGCAGAGGATCTACCTGTATGCTTTTCCGGATAAGCAGCAGTTAAAGGAGCATCTCGCACTCGTACGCGAGGCTCAGGAAAGAGATCACAAAAAGCTCGGACCGCAGCTGGGACTTTTTATGTTCCACGAGACAGCGCCCGGTATGCCGTACTGGCTGCCGAAGGGCTGGAAGCTTTACAATGCTTTGCTTGATTTCTGGAGAGATATTCATGAGCGTCACGGATATCAGGAGATAAGCGCGCCGGTGCTTAATTCACGTGAGCTTTGGATCACATCCGGACACTGGGCTCACTATCAGAACAACATGTTTATTTCTGAGATCGATGAGAATACGGTTTATGCGATCAAGCCGATGAACTGCCCCAACGCGATCAATGTTTATCGCAACGAAGGCAGATCATACAAGGATTTTCCGCTGAGATTTTCGGAGACTTCTCCGATTCATCGTAAGGAGAAGTCGGGAGAGCTTAACGGCCTTTTCCGTGTACAGCTTTTCCATCAGGATGATGACCATACCTTCCTTATGGAGGATCAGATCGGTGATGAGATCGCCGATATCATGAAGATCGCAGATACGATCTACAATACACTCGGACTTACATACAGAGCTGAGCTTTCCACACGTCCTGATGACTTTATGGGAGATATCGAGCTTTGGGACAAGGCTGAGGCATCTCTTAAGGAGATACTTGACAAGACATACGGAGAGGGCGGTTACGAGATCAATGAAGGCGATGGTGCCTTCTACGGACCGAAGATCGACCTGCAGATGAAGGATGCACTCGGACGTGAGTGGCAGATGGGTACCATCCAGCTTGACTTCCAGCTGCCGGGTAACTTCGAGCTGAAGTATGCGGCACCGGATGGCACACAGAAGCAGCCGGTTATGATCCATCGTGCTTTATTCGGTTCGTTTGAGAGATTTATCGGTATCCTTATCGAGAACTTCAAGGGTGCGTTCCCGTTCTGGCTTTCACCGATACAGGTTTCTATCGTGCCGATCAGAACGGAGCATAATGAGTATGCGAAGAAGGTCGAGGAGGCTCTGAGGGATCGTCGTATCAGAGTTGAGACTGACTACTCAGATAAAAATATGATGAACAAGATCAAGAATTATAAAAAGGCCAAGACTCCTTATATCGTTGTAATCGGTGACAAGGAGGCAGCTGAGGGTACGGTTTCGCTGAATATCCGCGGGACGAATCAGCAGAAGAATGATATTCCGCTCGATGACTTCATCGCTATGTGCGAACGTATGCAGCGTGAGAAGCCGCTGGAACTCGAGAATTAGAAAACGTATGGGATGTGCAGGTGTATCAGTTGCATAAAGCCGAGCCGGGATCTGTATGGGAATTCTGCTCGGGCACGCTTGCGCTTCTTTCTTTAACGTCACGTTGCACGCATGTAAAATACACATGCTGCGCAACGACGTTAAAGACATATCCCGAGCAGCTAATTCCCATACAGCATCCCTGGTGTACTGAATGAGAATAACTGCAGTGTTACAGTCGTTATGACTATTAGTTAGGAGGAAGGAAATGAAATTGGTATCATTAGAAGATGAACTGAAAGGTAACGATTATCCGGGACGCGGCATCGTTATTGGAAAGAGTCCTGATGGAAAGAAGGCTGTTACTGCTTACTTTATCATGGGAAGAAGTGAGAATAGCAGGAACAGAGTTTTTGTCGAGGATGGTGAAGGAATAAGGACTCAGGCTTTTGATGAGTCAAAGGTAGAAGATCCGTCTCTTATCATCTACGCACCGGTCAGAGTACGTGGTATCGATACCATCGTAACTAATGGTGATCAGACTGATACAATTTATGACGAGATGGAGAAGGGAAAGAGCTTTCAGCAGGCGCTGATGACTCGCGAGTTCGAGCCGGATGCTCCTAACTATACACCTCGTATATCAGGTATCATGAGAGTGAATAAGGGAAGTTTTGATTATGCGCTCTCGATATTGAAGAGTCATAATGGAGATCCGTCAGGCTGTGACAGATTCACATATCATTATCAGAATCCGACAGCAGGAGAGGGTTATTTTATCCATACTTATATGGGTGACGGTAACCCGCTTCCAAGCTATGAAGGTGATCCGACTCTCGTTGATATTTCAGATGATATTAACGCTTTTACGGATATGGTTTGGAACTCACTTAATGAGGATAATAAGGTCTCACTTTTTGTAAGATATATCGATATCGAGACAGGTAAATATGAGACTATTATTAAGAATAAAAACCAGTAATTATAAGAGTGATTTTAGTGTAAGGAATAGTTGTTTATCATTTTATTGAAGGAGGTTATTCATGAAGGAACTTGAATTAAAATATGGTTGTAACCCAAATCAGAAACCGTCAAAAATATATGCTCAGGACGGCGGTGAATTACCGGTAAAAATACTGAATGGTAAACCGGGTTATATCAACTTTCTGGATGCGTTAAATGGATGGCAGTTAGTCACAGAGCTTAAGAAAGCGACAGGGCTTCCGGCTGCCACATCATTCAAACATGTTTCGCCGGCAGGTGCTGCAGTAGGACTTCCGCTCTCAGATGTTGAAGCAAAGATCTACTGGGTTGATGATCTGGGTGAGCTTTCTCCGCTTGCTGCTGCTTATGCGAGAGCACGTGGTGCGGACCGTATGTCATCATACGGTGATTTCATCGCTCTTTCTGATGTCTGCGATGTATCTGCCGCACAGATCATAAAGAGAGAGTTTTCCGATGGTATCATCGCTCCGGGTTATGAGCCTGAGGCACTCGAGATGCTCAAGGAAAAGAAAAAGGGTGCGTACGCCATCATCGAGATGGATCCGAACTTCGTTCCGCCTGAGATCGAGCACAAAGAGGTTTTCGGTATCACGTTTGAGCAGGGAAGAAATGAGTTAAATATCAACAAAGAGTTCTTTGATAATATCGTTACAAAGAATAAAGATCTTCCGGACAGTGCGCGTATCGATATGGCTGTTGCGATGATCACACTGAAGTACACACAGTCAAACTCAGTTTGCTTCGTAAAGGGTGGTCAGGCAATCGGTGTGGGAGCCGGACAGCAGTCACGTATTCACTGTACACGTCTTGCCGGACAGAAGGCTGATAATTGGCTTCTCAGACAGAGTCCGCAGGTTCTGAATCTCCCGTTCAAGGAGGAGATAAAGAGAGCTAATCGTGACAATGCGATCGATCTTTATATCGGTGCTGACTATATGGATGTCCTTGCGGACGGTGAGTGGGAGAAGGTCTTCACAGAGAAGCCTCCGGTATTCGAGGAGGCGGCCAAGAAGGCATGGATAAAGGAGTACGCTAAGGATGTGGTTTGCGGATCTGATGCGTTCTTCCCGTTCAGTGACAATGTAGAGAGAGCGTTCCGCTCGGGCGTTAAGTACATCGCACAGCCGGGTGGATCGATCCGTGACGACGAGGTTATCGAGGCGTGTGATAAGCATGATATCGTTATGAGTTTCACCGGTATTCGTTTGTTCCACCACTGAAGCGTAGTGCCGAGTCGGACAGCTTCATAGTACCTTGTCTCACTCTGATCCGAATGCTTCGCATTCGAAAACGCCGTTCGACTGCGGTCTATGTCAGCTGTCCTTAGAGAGCATATGTGCGGAACACGAATAGTAAAACCATAACAATACATGCTTTGTAAAAAAACATAAAGAGAAGTATAAAGAGAAGAAAGAAGGTTGAAAGAAATGAGTGATAAGTTAAGAGTAGGTATCCTTGGAGGTACCGGTATGGTAGGACAGCGATTCGTATCGCTGTTGGAAAATCATCCGTGGTTCGAGGTCGTAGCCATCGCTGCGAGCCCGAGAAGTGCGGGCAAGACTTATGAGGAGGCTGTAGGCGGACGTTGGAAGATGGATACTCCGATGCCGGAGGCTGTGAAGAACATCATCGTTAAAAATGTCAACGAGGTTGAGGAAGTAGCTAAGGAAGTTGACTTCTGCTTCTCAGCTGTTGATATGACCAAGGATGAGATCAAAAAGATAGAAGAGGACTATGCAAAGGCTGAGACTCCGGTTGTCTCAAACAACAGTGCACATCGTTGGACTCCTGATGTCCCGATGATCATCCCGGAGATAAATCCTGAGCATCTCGAAGTCATCGAGCATCAGAAAAAGAGACTCGGTACTACTCGCGGATTCATCTGTGTTAAGCCGAATTGCTCGATCCAGAGTTATACTCCGGTACTTACTGCATGGAAGAAATTTGAGCCGACCGTAGCTGTGGTTACTACTTATCAGGCTATCTCAGGTGCAGGAAAGACTTTCAAGGACTGGCCGGAGATGGAGCACAACATCATCCCGTTCATCGGTGGTGAGGAAGAAAAAAGTGAGAAAGAGCCATTAAGAGTATGGGGTCATGTTGAGAACGGAGTCATCGTTCCGGCAGAGAATCCGATCATCACCAGCCAGTGTATCCGTGTGCCTGTACTGAACGGTCATACCGCGGCGGCGTTCGTTAACCTGAATAAAAAGGCAACTAAGGAAGAGCTTATCGAGGCTATGGTTAATTTCTCAGGTGAGCCGCAGTCACTTGGACTGCCCAGCGCACCGAAGCAGTTCATCCAGTATCTGGAGGATGACAATCGTCCGCAGGTGGCTCTCGATGTTGACTATGAGAATGGTTACGGTATCAGCATCGGACGCCTCAGAGAGGATAGTTACTTCGATTGGAAGTTCGTTGGACTTTCACACAATACTGTCCGTGGTGCTGCAGGCGGTGGTGTGCTTATGGCAGAGCTTCTTAAGGCGAAAGGATTTATTGATAAAAAATAATTGAGATTTTACCCGGTTGGTATATATCTCGGATAGGCGGTGAACATGGAAAAATTCAGATTTTTGGTAAAGGGTATCGTCCGTTACAAGGACACATATCTTGCAGTGGAACGTTGGTATGATGATCGAATCTTCGATCCTTATCAGTGGGAGTTCCTTGATGGTGTGATGGAGTTTGGTGAGACGCCGGAAGCCGCTGTTTGCAGAGTGTGTTCCGAGAGAGTGGGACTGAATGTGGAGGTTGTCAAACCACTCTACACATGGGGCTTTACAGCCGGTGAGGTATGTACGGCGGGCATTGCTTTTTTGGTGGATACAAACTCTCCGGAGACAGTTCTTTCCGAGGATCTGCATGATTGTCGCTGGGTGACCAAGGATGAGATCTCACACGTGATCACAAATAACAATGTCGTAGAGGATATCAGAAACTGCGGATTCATCGAGGATTTCGGACTCGATGATTTCGGAGATCTGGATTTGTTTATCGACCCGATGGATATAGAGTAATACGGAGGAATTCACGATGATATCAACTCTGATAGAAAAGATAAAAGAAAAAAAGGCTCCGGTTGTAGTCGGGCTCGATCCGATGTTTTCATATATTCCAAAGCATATTACAGACGCTGCCTTTGAGCAGTTCGAGGAGACTTTGGGGACAGCCGGCGAGGCTATATGGCAATTCAACAAAGAGATAATCGATCAGATATATGACCTTGTTCCTGCCGTAAAACCGCAGATCGCCATGTATGAGCAGTATGGTCTGCCGGGCATGATGGTATTTGACAAGACAGTTAAATACTGCAAACAGAAGGGACTTGTTGTGATCGGTGATATCAAACGCGGTGACATCGGTTCAACATCAGAAGCGTATGCAAACGGCCATATCGGTACAGTCACTATCGGACGTACTGAGCTCAGAGGCTTTTATGAGGATATCGTGACGGTAAATCCGTATCTGGGATCTGATGGTGTCTTGCCGTTTGTGGATGCCTGTAAAATACATGACAAGGGAATATTTGTTCTTGTCAAGACATCAAACCCTTCGTCAGGTGAGTTCCAGGACCGCTTGGTCGACGGTAAACCTTTATATGAGCTTGTAGCTGAGAAGGTAAACGAATGGGGTGCTGACTGTATGGACGGTGAGTACTCCGAGGTAGGTGCCGTGGTAGGTGCTACATATCCCGAGATGGGCGCCGTGCTTAGAAAGAAGATGCCGAAAGCATATATACTTGTGCCGGGCTACGGTGCACAGGGTGGTACGGCAGAGAGCCTTCGCCCTTACTTCAACGAGGATGGGCTGGGCGCGATAGTGAACTCATCAAGAGGTATCATCTGCGCATACCAGCAGGACAGATACAAAGAGTTCGGAGAGCAGAACTTCGCCTTGGCATCACGCCAGGCGGTTCTTGATATGATTGACGATATCAATTCTGTTCTTTAGAATTGAATAATTGTGATTTTAAAAGCCTGCGTTTGCAGGCTTTTTTCGTCCAAAAACGAGTATAATTGGACGAAAAGAGATTACATTGGACGAAAGGAGTTCTCTGGAAGAAATACATTTTACTATCGCGCTGGAAAAGACGAAATGAGAAACTCATGACCGCCAGTTTGCGTTTATTCTTCAAGTCCCTGTTTGTAGTTATTTCCCCAAGCTTCCATGGA
>CAMVOY010000054.1 GCA_947169235.1 uncultured Lachnospiraceae bacterium
GATAGTTCCGATCGTCAGAAGATCCATCTCCCCGATCTGCACACCAAGCTGCACCTCTTACATCTTTCCGCCAAACACGGGGAAGGAGCCGTGTTTGCTATAGTCTTCATCTGAAACTGCTTCCAGCCACTCGTTGCTTGTTTCCTTGCCTGCTACTTCGATTGCAAGATGCGAGAACCAGGAATCCGGTGCTGCGCCATGCCAGTGCTTCACTTCCGCCGGAATGTTGATAACCGTTCCCGGCGTCATCTCTATCGGCTCCTTGCCCCATTCCTGATAATAGCCTCTTCCACCTACACAGATCAGCATCTGACCGCCGCCGCTTTTTGCGTGATGGATATGCCAGTTGTTACGGCAGGATGGTTCAAATGTCACGTTAAACACGGGCACCTGCTCTGCGGATATTGGTGCAAGGTAGCTCTGCCCCACGAAAAACTCTCCGTAAGGATTCGGCTCTCCAATCGGGAAGAAGATGGTATTCTGATATCTGTCCTTTTCTGTCTGCGCAGGGACTTCCTCGTTCCAGACTTCCTTTGCAAGGCGGAACACCGCCCACCCCTTTGGCCATCCAACATACATGGTGGCATGTGTGATGATCGCTGCGATTTCTTCTTTCGTCACGCCATGTGTCTTTGCATTCTGCAGATGATAGGTCAGGGAGGAATCGGTAATCCCGGATGCCATCAGGGATACCACCGTGATGATGCACTTTGTTTTTACATCAATTGCTTCCTCGTTCCATACCTCACCGAAAAGCACATCGTCGTTGAGATGTGCGAACATCGGCGCAAATTCTCCAAGCTGCTGTCTTCCTGCTGTCTGTACGATTTTCTCGCTCATATCACTTTGCCTCCTCTTTGTTTTTTGGGAATCTTATCATGTTGCGGTTATAACCGGTGGTTGTGAGATAAGCCTTCTCACCGTGAGACTCCATGAGCCCGCTGAGGATAAAGCCCGACAGACCTTCGATCATAATATCCGGATCAGTCAGATCGATTATTATCCCTGAGTCACGTTCAATCAAAAGCAAGGATGATCTTTCAAAGAACATGGTAATCTCTACATATAGCTTTTTATTCTTCTTTTTATTCTTATCCATAATTGTCACGCCTATCTCTTCGATAAAGAGTGCCGCCTTCATAGCCACCTTCTCCGGATAGTTTCGCTCAAGCATCAGATCGGATACTCTCTCTGACAGTTTGGTTATATTATCATTTGTCAGTATATCATCCATTACGACGATCTCAGCATCAGATTTCTCCAGTAGAAACGGGAACCGTTCCTTCCCATAGTATAATCTTACAAATATAAATGATATGATAAGAGAGATAATCGGTGTTACCATAAAGGATACCCACATGCCTGTTTCTCCAAACAGTATTGAACCGAGCATTGGCAGAGTAGAATACAGTATTCCGTTATCCAATACGGTGATCAACACAGCCAGTGCGACATGATCGATCAGCATATAGTAGGATGTGACAAGTGTGAGCATACCGCTGAAAAGTATGCCGACCGCAACGATTCGTACGGCATGAATACTTGGTTCAAGTGCCGTACCTTCGGTGATGCCAAACAGCCCACAAAATGGTTTTGCAAGGATAAAAACTAATGTTGCTGCTATCAGTCCCTCCAGTAGTGAAGAAAAGAAACCGCTTCTCATCAGTCTTTTGATCATGACAGGGTTGTCCTCACCCATATAAGTTCCAAGCAATGGTTGTACTGCCTGACCGACTCCATCCAATACAACATTGAACTCTATCAGGTTAAAGACCACGGAAAGTGTGATAAGGCCGGTCTCACCATAGTTTGCAGATACAAAGCCTATCATGATATAGTCAGCAACTCCCCAGCATAGGTAGACAGCTGAGTCTACAACGCTATAACGGATCGTGTGGAATAGATCAGAAAAAGAAAAATGCCAGGAAAAATGTAAGGAGTTACTCTTGCGAAAGAAATGCCATATCGTCGGTATAAGTGAAGTGGCATTCCCTATGACAGTGCCCAGAATAATTCCCTCCATCCCGAGCTTCTGAACAAGAAGGATCGAAAATAACAAATTACCAATGATCTGACACAGGTTGGATATATTGCTACTGATATCGTCACCATCTATATAGACCATTGTGGCCAGATATCCAAGCATGACCTCCAGTATGACGTTGAGCGGAGTCCAGATATAGTAGGCGGATGCAAGCTCATAGATCTCATTTGGTATACCCATCAGGTTGAAATATATATCCTTGCCAAACAAAAAAAAAGCAGAGCCAAGCAGTGCGATAACAGCACTTACTATAAGTCCCTGACCGAAGATCTTGTCGGCTTCGTCCTTTTTCATGGCACCGATCTTGCGACTGTATAGGATACCTGAGCCGCTGGCGATGATACCGGATAAAAATACCACGATACCTGTGACAGGCGAGACAGCATTGATTGCCGCTACGCCTTTTTCTCCTATAAAGAATCCGGCAACTATCGAATCACTGAGCAACAGTACATAGGCAACACTCATAGCAAGTGTACCGGACACAAGTGTTGAACGGAATTTGTTTTCACAAAAGCCTCGTTTTAGCATGAAACATACCCTCCCGTTAATAAAGCATACGTTTTTATAAAAATTAATATATGTTATATTATACATCTGTTTGCGGAAAAAAGCAACCGTCTTCCAGTATTGACAATAGAACGCTAAAATGATATATTTTTATAAGTCGGAAGGGCTTTTTTTATTGTATGACAGTAAATGATAGATAGGAGAGGACAGATATCTGAGGCTATGGATAATACAGGGAAGGTGATTCGTAAGAATATTTTGTCAACATATCCGGGTGCGGTATTGTATGGGCTGTTTTTTAATGTATCGCTGATTCTGGATAGTATTATTGCCGGGCAGAGTCTCGGTGCACAGGGGGTAGCAGCAGTAGCGTTGGGTATGCCCGGACATGGTATATTGTCAGCGATCGTATATTCGCTAATCCATGGAAGCGGACTCAGGATGATCTGGGCCAAGGGACGTGCAGATGATCACGCTTTTCGTAGAGCGTTAAATGGAGGTGCGACTGTTATCGTCCTTTGCGGCATCGTATTTACACTATTGCTTTTTATATTTGCAGAGGATATCGTGATTCTTTGCGGAGGCGATATGGTGGATGCCGCAACACTAAATGGTGCGGTAATTTATCTTCGTTACTGCTCACCAATCACTACTCTGACTGCTCTTGGGATAACCCTCCAAGAGATCATGAATGTTTTTGGGTTTCAGAACTCCAGAGCAGTACTGTCTGTGATCAATGTTGTGGTCAATCTGGCAGTCTCCATCCTGTGTGTATCATATCTTCCTGTGGGGATGAAGCTTGCAGGGCTTGGGATAGGTACAGCTGCAGCAGGGCTTGCAGAGTTTATGGCAGGGGTTATTATATTTCGTATTAAGAAGGTACATTTGGGTTATCGTCCAATGATCCCACGTTTCAGAGAACTTGTTGAAATGCTGAAATGCGGGTTTCCGGCATCTGCGGATTATTTGGTAGAGAATATAGCAGTTGGATTCCAGAATAACGTGATATTATCAGGGTTTCCGGGAGATCCGTTGATGCTGCCTGTTGCCGAGGTTGTCTGCAATATTTCTTATTTTGCAGCCGGCGCCATCAAGGGTGCAGCACTTGCTACGGAACCTTTATTTGGTGTATATTATGAGGAGCGGGATGTAAACAGTATAAAACAGGTTTGGAAGCAGGGTCTGATACTTGGTTTAGTGATGTCTGTTATCTGGTCAGTACTCTTTCTCGTTTTCCAGCCCGCACTTTCGTCATTATTTGGGATGAGGCTGACAGAGGACATATCAACGGGAGTGTTGATATGCATGATCTTCACTCCCATAGGGCATGTTGTTTATATGTTTACGCTGTATTATGAAGCTACAAAGCGATTTGCATTATCAACGACGTTTGCAGTATTACCGGACTCTGTTCTGTTTATAGTTCTGATGGTACTTCTTATCCCAGTTCTTGGCAAGTTCGGTGTCTGGCTACCGATCACCGGAAATCAGGTCATAGGGATGGTACTGCTCATACCGATTGTATATTTTATACTCGGCAGATTACGCAAAGGTGCAGACAAGCTTTTATTACTGCCAAAAGAGTTTTATACAGGTGTTACGATCGATGAGTTTGAGATATTGGGTGATAAAGAAGACTTGTCGGTAAAAATGGGTAAGTTTAAGGGGATACTGCAGGAGACACTCTCGGACACAGATAAAGCAGATGCAGTGATAACAGGTGTCGAAGAGATAGTGTCATATATGAGTCGAAAATCTAAGCACATACATATCAAGCTTAGAGATGAAGGAGATAAAAAGGAGATCTTTGTCCGCAGTATCGGGCAGAGGTGTTATCTGCCCGAAGCCGTTACTGAGAATGATAATGTATGGGGGGATGCAGGAACAGTCACATACAGTTACGTATATAAGATGAATATAGTCTGCCTAAGGATATGCTGAGCAGAAAAATGCTTATATGATCAATAAATTTATGGTTCCGTTTATCATTAATATGCATTCAGAGCTTTCTGGAAGGAGAAATTAATCATGACAGAATATGAAAAATCACAGTCAGGATATTTGTTTGATTCGAACTGCGAAGATGAATTTGCAGACGTATGGTGGAGGGGTACCATGGGTTGTTATGAGTTTAACAACACAAGACCCGATGATTTCGAGAGACAAAATGAGATCTTACATGATATGCTTGGCGAGATAAAAGGCGAGTTCTTTATCCCTCAACCTTTTCATTGTGTTTTTGGGTCGAATATAACTCTCGGCGATCATTTTTTATGTAATTATAATCTGACTATACTTGACGTCGCAAAGGTTACTATAGGCGATTATGTATTTATTGGACCGAATGTAGTGATATCCACTTCCGGTCATCCGTTGGATGCAGAAAGGAGAAACAGAGGACTTGAGATAGCATTACCGATAACCATCGGAAATAACGTATGGATAGGGGCTAATGTTACGGTTCTGCCGGGAGTGACTATAGGCGATGATGCTGTTATAGGAGCGGGAAGTGTGATAACTAAGGATATTCCTCCCGGAGTTTTGGCTGTAGGAAATCCCTGCAGGGTGTTACGTGAGATAACGGAAGATGACAAGCACAAATATCCGATGGCACCGGAATGATCAGTTTAATTATGAAAGCTGTTTGGAAAGAATCATCAATAAAAATCATGCTATTTTTATAAATCGGATATGAATAGAATATAAGAGGCTGATGATATGATCGATACAGTTATATTTGATATCGGTGGCGTACTCGTAAGATTTGATGAACTCAGATATATGCAGGACATCCTAAAGAACAATGCTGATGTTGAGTATTTGTGTAAAAGCTTGGCACAGAGCACATACTGGGACGATATGGATCGCGGAGAGGACGTGGATGAGATCCTAAAAAAGCTGATTGCAGATGATCCTGATTATGAAAAACAGATAAGAACCGTTTTTGATAATTATGGACAGTGTATAAGCAGGGAGGATTACTCGATCCCGTGGGTCAGGGGCCTTAAAGAAAGGGGTTACCGTGTGTTATATCTCTCCAATTACTCGACTTATATCATGAATATAAAACCGGATGTGCTGGATTTTATTGAATATATGGATGGTGGTATTTTTTCCTGTTATGTTAATATGGTCAAACCGGAGCCGGGGATCTATCAGGCACTGATCGATAAGTATAATCTGAAACCTGAGAGCTGCATTTTTATTGATGATTCCCCGGAAAATGTTGAAGCTGCATGCTCTCTTGGGATGAGAGCCATCTGTTTTGATAATTACCGGCAGACCTCGTCGGATTTAGAGGAGATGCTACAGAAAGTGTGAGGATATGGGACTTGTAGAATTCGCCGTAAAATACTACAGTGACAAACTGGATGAATATGAGAATAATCATCTTAAAAAGGAGAATATCTATGAGGCAAAGCAGCTTTTAAAGCTCCTTGATGATCTTGAAGATGAAAGCGAAACACACTTGAATGAATTGATGGAATCTGAGTTTTCTTGCCTTACAAGACTGAGAACTCTTTTGGATAAATACGGAGAGGAGCCTTTTCCGATCGATCACGAACGATTGCAAAGTACCACATACGGCGATGAAGAGTACGAGTTGACCGAATTGCTTGAAATCCTTGGAAAAAAGGCAGGTGCGGTTACTGAACCATCTAAAAACCCGTTTCTCAACGACGTCATTCAGTATTGTGAGTGGATCGGATACAGCGAAGATACGGCATATGTTTTTCTTCTAAGAGACTCTCTGCTGCCGTATATGTACTATTACACCAGAGGCAGAAAAGATATATATCCCTGGCTTCTCAGCAGAAGATCTCTTGAAGAGATTACGGCCACTCCATCTGTGGATGATGAGATACGACTTTCTCTCTGTGAAGCGTTGGAAAATGGTCATATAGAATTCGATGAATTTTCTTCTTTTTGCAGGAGTGGTATTGTTTCGGCATTAGATAACCATCAGGAGTTGAGAGCATGCCTGACAGGTCTCCTTGGTTCTATAGATAAAGAACATATCATGATAGTTGAATCAGGTTATATTGGAACCCTGCCGATGATGTTAAAGGCCTTGGATGAAAGAATTGATATCAGGCTTTATACTACAGCACCGTTTCTCTATGAGACCTATAGTGATAGAATCTTTCATCGCAGATATGAGGATATGCGTAAGTTTGAAACTATATATTCACATGATCTTCTTATGAGATTCTCTTCATTTCATAACGGAAAGTTTTATGTAAATAAATCTGTTGATGATAATGTAAACAAAATGTCGCTTGCAGAGATAAAGAAGTTTCTGGTCTAATCTAAAAGCTTAGGTATTTTGGCTCTTCGGTAGCGATAGTGGGCCTTCGATAATCTGTGATACCCAGCACATTACTGTAATCTTTATCGACAACATCCGTTTTATACACACGACTGTCTTCTCCATAGACATCCTTCATTATTTTCCAGAAGTGATATCCGTACTTCTCATAGAGCCCTGTTTCGCCCGTAGAGATGAAAATGTGCTTATGTCCATCATTCTTTGCCAGCTTATAAACATATTCCAGCAACTTTCCAACACGTCGTTTTCCTCTATACTCCGGAAAAGTATACACAAAACCGACCCAAGGTGTCAGTGACGGCTCCCGTACATCATCCTGTTCAGCGTATGTACAAAAGGAAATCAGTTTATCACCATCATCATGTTGAACATAAACATACCGTCTCCACATGTCGTGTCTGCCAGAACTGATCGATCACGCAGGCTTTTTTCAGTGTGTATCCATACTCTCTCAGACGTGCGATGTCGCGAGCCAGCGTCGCTGGGTCGCAGCTGACATAGACGATACGGGAAGGACTCGCTTCACCGATGGCTGCGATCAGTTTTTCATCACAACCCTTTCTGGGCGGATCGACGACAACAACATCCGGCATATCGACCACGTCTAAGTCAGAACCGGCTGCGCTTTTCTTATCCTGATCCTTCATTACCTCACTTATAATATCCTCTGCTGCCCCACAGTAAAAAGAAGCGTTATCTATCCCATTGATCCTTGCATTTTCTTTTGCATTTTTTATCGCCTGCTCCACTATCTCGACGCCGACGACCTTCCTTGCTTTTTGAGATAAAAATAAGCTGATAGTCCCTATCCCGCAGTAGAGATCCCATACGACCTCATCGCCCGATAAAGCCGCATATTCAAGTGCCTTATTGTACAGCTTTTCTGTCATAAAAGAGTTTACCTGGTAAAAAGATTCCGGCGCTATACAAAATGTCAGATCACCAATCCTGTCCTCAATATAAGTATTATTTTTAATCGCTTTATAATCTCTTCCAAGTACCACATTTGTTTTTTCAGTATTCTGATTTATACAAACCGATACTTCGTCTCCAAGTTCATCTGCCCTATTAATAATAGTTTTTAATATGTCCTGTTTTTCTTTGGATATTTTATTTACATTTTTATCATTGACAACCAGACATATAAACAGCTGACCGGTCTTTACTGCTCTGCGCACATAGATATGACGAAGCCAGCCGGTATGAGTTATCTCATCATAGATCAGTTTTTTATCGTTATTTTTTTCGACGGCATCTCTAACAGTATCCATAACCACAGATACTGCTCTGTTTATCTTTTCATCCTGAAGAGCGCAGTTCTCACACGGGATTATTTCGTGAGATCTTGATGCATAGAATCCGGCTACAGGCTTGCCGGACCTGTCAAGTCCGACCGGAAACTGTGCTTTATTTCTATAGTGCCACGGGTTATATTCACCGTCCTTTTTTTCGCAGCCAATCGCCTCAAGTAAGGGTATCTCTACTCCTCCGATCCTCTCTATACAATCCCTTACATGTTTTACTTTGAACGCAAGTCCCGCTTCATAATTCATATGCTGAAGATCGCACCCACCGCATCTTTTTGCGACCGGACATACCGGCTCTACCCGATCAGGTGAAGACTCGATCACGGAAAGCAGTCTTGCGTAACCGTAATTCTTTTTTGCTTTTGTAACGACTACTTTAACCTTTTCTCCCGGAAGTGCTCCTGACACAAAAAGGGTATAGCCATCAATATGACTGATACCCTCCCCGGAGTTCCCGAAGGACTCTATTTTAATCTCATATTCCTGATTCTTTTTAACTTCCACTATACGCGCTCTTTCTGTCTCTGATTCCGGATTACTCATCTTTTGAATGAGTCTGTCTGATATTGCTGTCAAGCAATCTGTTGAAACCGAGCCAACCCATATCATCTTTAGCAGCGTCCAAAGCCTCTGTCATTGTCTGAAGTTTAGCATCGGTATTATCCGCGATGTGAAGGGCGAGTGCCTCAATGATCCCGGGTGTTTTCGGCGATCCGAACTCGAGCTTTCCATGATGAGCGAGGATACAGTGGATGAGCTCTGCGCGAAGCTCTGAAGGAAATCCGGGTATATCCTCACATGCGTTCTCGATAAGTCTCGCCCCAATATAGATATGTCCTAAAAGGTTTCCTTCATCCGAATAATCATTCTCCGGGAAATCAGTAAGCTCATACACTTTTCCCATATCGTGAAGAAGCGATGCCGTGATCAGAAGATCTCTGTTTATCCTCGGATACTGCTTTGAATACATCTCACAGAGCCTGGTCACTGCCAGCGTGTGCTCAACCAAGCCACCCATGAAGGAATGATGTACACTCTTTGCTGCAGAATGCGCTTTGAATCTTTTCATAAACTCTGCATCATCAACAAAAAATGTTTTAAGCAATTGATTTAAACTCGGGTTTTTAACACTGTTTACAAACCCGATAAACTCTTTCATCATAGCATCCATATCCTTGCTTGTACAAGGAATATAGTCTGCGGGATCATACTCACCCTCATCAGCTACACGTACGCGATTTATGTTTACCTGAAGGTTCCCCTGGAAGCTGGTAACCGTTCCCTCGCACGCGATGTAATTCATGGAATCAAACTCTGCTATCGCTGCACCAAGCTCCCATATTTTTGCATCGATCGTTCCTGTTTTATCCTGAAGAATAAGCGAATAATAAGTCTTGCCTGCTTTCGTTTTCAGTATCTGTTTTTGCTTGCAAAGATAAACTCCGGTGAACTTGTTTCCTTCTCTATAATCTGATAGATAATACATACTAATCCTCCACGACGAGCACTTATGCGAGTCACCGCATGCGTGCTTTCGGCACGCATGTCGGATCAAAGGCTGTTTGGGCTCGTCACAAACAGCCGTGTGAAAAATCAGCATATCAATGTGATTTTTCACACTAACCTCCGCCACACACATGATGTTTACGTTTAACTCTCTCTTATGATGCGTCCTCCGCCGGTACGCATATATCTCTCCTCAAACTCCGCAACCGGCACTGCTCTGGAATAGTAATACCCCTGAAACATATCACATCCGATGCCGGACAAAAACTGAAGCTGTTCTTTCGTTTCAACGCCCTCCGTAATAACAGGGAGCTTCAGGCGTTTTGCCAATGATATAATAGACTTCAATATCTCTTTGGCCTTTTCCTCTTCTCTTGTTTTTTCGAGGAATACCATATCGATCTTTATCACATCAAGAGGAATATCTTTAAGCATATTTAACGACGAGAACCCGTTTCCAAAATCATCCATCTCCACGATGAACCCGTGCTCACGAAGACTATAAATAGCTTCTATCCTTCGCTTTGCATCATACATCATGGTATGTTCCGTGATCTCAAGTCTGAGCTTTTTCGGATCTACCTCGTACTTTTCTGTCAGCTCTACGAAAACCTCCACGACATCAATAAAGAAGAAATCAACCGGTGAGATATTCACAGATACATACAGATCATCCCATCCCTGTTTCTCCCATTGTTTTACGATCTTACATGCCTTCTCCCACATGTATTGATCAACTCTGACAATATAACCATTTTTCTCAAGAGTAGGCAAAAATCTCTTTGGCCTCAGGAATCCTTCCGTCGGATGCATCCACCTTGCCAAAAGCTCAACCCCACAGATCGTTCCGTCTATAGTTACCTGAGGTTGTACGTAACCAAGTATCTGCTCCTCCTCAAGTCCCGCATCAATAGAACCTGCTATTCTCTGCTCCCAAAGGATGATCTCACGAAGGTTTACATCATAATATGCGATTCTCTTCTGCATATCGTCTTTGATGGTAGCAAGTGCCATGGTAGCGCGGTCAAACATAACCGACGGCGGAATGCGTTTGTCTGTAACCTCATACACTCCTACATGAATAATGATAGGATAGAACATATCCTTCTCTTTATCCATATCAGTCTTGACCCTCATGACGCCTTCTTCAAAAATCTCCTCGCGGAAGTTTTTCCTATTCATGATCAGACCGAATTTATCTCCTCCAATACGTCCATATATCGTATCCTCGGACGCATTGGCTCTTATCTGATTTGCAAGATTTATAAGGATCTCATCACCGGTTTTTCTCCCGTATATATCATTAACCATCTTGAATCCCTTGATATCAGATGTAACAACAACATAACGCTGATCAGGATTCTCTATCAAAAGTTTTTCAATACGTGAGAACATATAATCCGCGTTATAGATACCGGTAAGACTGTCATGTGTGGCCTGATAACGCTCCTTATCAATTCGTCTCTGTTCCTCAGTCCTATCCTTGACCGCTAAAAATGAACCGGCCGTGCGTCCTTTTTTATCATTGATCTTTTGGAATTCAATATCATAAGTGTATTTCTCCCCTTCTACGGTAAAGTTTCTGATACACTGGAAGTATCCCTCCATAAGAATATCTTCGATATCGACTTCGCCATTTGTGATAACTTCTTTTGCATAATTCCATACTCCGTCCATGGCAGCTTCTGCTTTGATACTCTTCCCATTCATCTCGTAAAGCTCTTTTGCACGACGGTTCACTAATATACATTTATAATTATCATCAAAGAAGAATATGGCCTCAGTTATATTTGTCACGACCTCGCTAAACATCCTGTACGTGGCAATATAGGGTTTGTACTCAATAGCAAAAAAGTATACCAGAATCGCCATAGTCAGATAGCTGATCATGGAATACTCAAGTACGGATTTGTTCAGAACGTAATACAATTCCCATACTGCTACTACGACAGTTGAGAATTCGATCACTATGTATTTTTCGCGATATAGAGCAGATGATCTGGCGATCTTTACGATCAGCATTATCATACATGCAGCAACGATAGCATATGAGAATCCGAGATGTATATAATGATACCAGAGCGAATCGTATTTGAAATAAATACTTCCATCTTCAAAGGTATACTGTTCCATTTTGAAGCAATGATGGAGTACCGGATTTAAGAATATCATCACTGTATCAAGTCCGGCAATCAATCCAACAATTCTTTCCCATTTGGTCCTTCGATATGGATAATCACAGTACTCCGCGCAGAACCTGAGCATGTACGCAAGCATCCAGTCCGTACTTGCAAAATAGCAGGCGTAGCCCCATCCGCCTATGGTGGCATCAGGTGAAAAAATGATCAGAACATTTGACGCAACGGGAAATAAGGCCGATACCATCAGTTGAAACATAACTTTTGATATCGGCTTCTTGCTTTTTTGGGTGCGGAACATACAGAAGAACAGCACCAAAGTCAGTATGGTTAGTATAGTGATAAATGTAATCATAGTCGGGATGACCGGATTTGAACCGACGACCTCTTGACCCCCAGTCAAGCGCGCTACCAAACTACGCCACATCCCGAAAGCGCCCTTCGTTCTGACGGACTTTCATTTTACCACCAAAACCGCCTCTTGTCAAGGTTTTACGCCGATTTCCGCCGGAAGAGTCATCACCTACTATTAACAATTCTCTCAATCACTATACTCATCAATCAGCTTTCTGATCTCATCTGCTTCCTCGCTTGACAGTTTCTTACCACCGAGGAATGCTGTCAGAAAACCTGGGAGCGACCCCTCGAACGTCCGATCAACAAAGTAGTTCGACTCGTCTGCCTGGACTCTCTCCTTCTCAATAAGGACAGAGACTATCGCGTCCTCATTTTTGATATAACCCTTCTCCGACAGTTTTTTTATCGTCGTGTAAGTCGTGGACTTCTTCCACCCGAGCGCATCGTTACAGAGTTTAACGAGATCGCCGGAATTCACCGGCGCATGCTCCCATACGACACACATAAAACGATAATCACTGTCACATAGTTTTAACTGTTCCATATCTTTCACCTTTCCCCTTCTCAGTATCCCTGGTCAACCTCGACCCAGTTTCCTCCTTTTTTTCTTACCAGAATCCAATTATAATTCTCATATGTAAAGTAATCATTAAATGCAGTGTTCTTTGAATCACCGATATAAAACTCAGACTTTAACACGATCACTTCATCGGCATTATTTCTATCCGCCCAGTCCGAAAAATCCTCACTATATCCATCTCCGGAATAGTACAGTTGATATAATCGAAAATCATCTACTTCGGACTCCATATCTTTAAAAATACCCTTTACTACTTTTATCGCACTGTTTATGTCTTCTTCTGTATATCTGCTCGACCTATGCACATTTTGCATAAGTTCATGTCCGTACAGACTATCAACCACCTCGTTAAACTTCTCTTTGCTGATCTTTTCTCCGTGATCTGATTTGTTATAGTATTTGCATTTTTTCTTCATAACACTATCATCATGGTGCATCCCGAGCATGTAATAGCGTTCCTCATATTCAAAACCGTCATCCGTCATTCGGTAAAATACATACTCTCCAAAATCGCTTCCGCCGAAAAATGCACATATACCTTTGCCTTCCCAACGATATGCTTCCCCGCGTATTCCGATTATTCCAAATACCGGAACTACCTTTCCTGATTTATAACTGCAAATAAGCAATGTATATGGTGATATCCCATCACCTTCAAATCTGTGATCACCATCGGATATTATCATTTCAGGCATACCATCTTCATTTATATCATAAAAACAATATACCGATAGTTTACCCAAGTCGATATCTATATCGTTATTATGAACCACGTCCATTTCAGGTGTCCAGTAATCGATACCCGAGACCGTAATCTCACCATGTCTGTTATCAAAATACTCCCTATATTTATCCTTGATTTCGTCTGCTGATAATGGCACATCCGGATTATTCTTGGTATCTGTATCAACTTCATTCATGCTATTCTGCTTATTTGACAATAACATATCCGTTGATTCGCCACTCACGGCTTCTCCTGAAACAGCTTGCCCTGAAACCACCTCTCCATCAGAAATATCATTTGTCTTTAGGCTCTCACCCACTGCCTTGCCAGTCAGCGTACATGCACTGGTCAATACGACAACCAGAATGGCGATCAGGCCGAGAGCCATATGCTTCTTTTTAAATCCCATGATATGCTTCACCCTCTGCTTCGTATCGTTCTCTCCGAAAAATAACACTCCATCTACTAACCGCCGATTCGTAGCAAAAGCAAGAAGGAGCGTCGAGTATGACGCGCGAATATCGCTCGTCTCATGCGTCAGCACATACTCATCACAACTCATCTCCATATCGCGCACCATCAGTCGATAGGAAACCCACACCAGTGGATGAAACCAGAACACCGCCAGGAGCGCCGTCGCAATCAGCTTGAATACCGGATCACCTCTGCGGATGTGATGTCTCTCGTGCGCCAGGATGCATTCTTTTTCCGTATCCGACAGGCGGAACGGGATGTAGATGCGCGGGCGGATGATCCCCTTAACAAACGGTGTATCGATCCGGTCACTTTCATACACGCCTTTTTCAAGCCGAACCGCCGTGCATAGCTTCTTCTGAAGACGTATGCCGTCGATGATATTTTTCGATAAAAATACAACGACACCTGTGATCCATAGAACGAAGAGTATCAGTAATAGCGTGGATATGCCGGTAGCTTCCGTCGCGGTCTCTTTCTCGCCGACAGAAGCGGGAGTAATCTTTTCAGCTAACGCAGGCTGTTTTCTTTCATTCTTTGTGGTGACCTCCGTATCCCGAGTCTCTTGCTTGGCAAAAGGTTTTTCGATTGATTCATCCGTATCTTCTTTATAATAAGTCTCGCTACCGACTGCCTTGGTGTCTGACTGTCTGGCGGTGATATCACGCGTCGGCTTTATAGTTTCAGTAGATGGCGTACTTCGTTCTGTACCGTGATCTTGTATCAAAGTTATCTCCGGAACAAAATTGAAGACACTCACCGGCGATGGCAGAATCACCGGACACAGTAGGCGTATCGCGACAACTGCCCACAAGAGATACGCGTACCGCCGTGGCATCCTGCGAAGCGCCAGCCCGCGTACCAACATCACTATCACCATCACGATCGATCCTGCAATAAGGCTGTCCGACAGCCATTCGATCACTGTAGCCATTTGTTCTCCTCCGTTTTCTATGTGCATTTTTAATAATAATGATTGGAGTATCAAAAGTGGTCGGTTGTTATCGACCATGCATATAGTCTATAACAACCGACCGGGTTTGTCAAGTGTTTTTTTTGAGTATTTTGAGTTCAGATCTTATTTGCCGCATCTTTTATTTCCTTAAACAAATATACTTCATCTATCTTCCCAGTTTCAGCTTATACCCAGTTTCACATGTTACTCAAAAATAACGACATACTCGGTATATGTTAGTTTCATAATAAATATAAATCCTCTTGACTTTCGTGCTAATATCGATTACAATATAAGCACGAAAGGACGGTGGTCATATGAGCGATGTGAAGGAACTACTAAAGGAATATGAATATGTTACACCGGAAATTGCCGAAA
>CAMVOY010000055.1 GCA_947169235.1 uncultured Lachnospiraceae bacterium
GACGAATACGACGAGCCGGTCGCGGGCTTTCTCGACGACCTCGAAGCGCTGAAGTTTACAACCTTTTTCGTCGGTTGTCAGTCCGGCTTTCTGTTTCGCTATCGAAAGCTGTTCATCGACTGTATCCACGCCGTCGAGGTTCGGAAGCAGCAGTCCTCTGCGCATGCCCTTCGTCACGATGACGCCGTATTTTTTTACATCCAGTTCTTTTGGTGACTTGATGGTCTCAGCCGCGCCAAGCACATCGACGCTTATCTCCAGATAGGGAAGCTCGTCAACTTCTATCGGGTCAAACCTGGGGTCTCTCGTCGATGCACTTATGGCATTTTCTATGATCTCTTCGGCAACAGAATCCCGAACTGCCGATATTGTTCCGATGCATCCCCTGAGTTTCCCGTCCTTGTGTATGGAGACGAACGCTCCTGCCTGCTCTTTTTCAAGCTGATCTATCGCAAGAGGAGTAGCTGTTCCGTCCCCGGTTGCGTATTTGGATTCCGGAGAATCGGTACTCGTATCTGATGCATCCTCATCAGAGGAACTGTCGGTATTCTTATGCCCGACGATCACCTCATCCTTGACATCCTCCCAGCTGATCGTCTTTCCTTCCTTTATGTAGGACTCAAGTGAGAGTCTGGCGAGTCTGACATACACATCCTCGGAAGCACGCTGCGCCTGACGTCGTTTTTCATCTCGTTCTGCCCATTTTTCTAAAAAATGTCTGGATGCGTCCTCACCTGTGACATGATAGGTGCAGATCCCGTAGCCTACGCCCGTCACATCCTGGTGGACGAGCTTCTCGATATCTACAGCCTTGCCGTCGAGAGCGCCGGCCATCATCACAAACGATCTGTGACCGCACTCGGCGGCGTGCTGACACAGAGCTTCATCGAAATCCATCAGCTCATCAAAGTCGCCTCTGCCCATCACATCCATTATACGCTCATCATACTCGGGACCTTTTGGATGAAATCCGTAAGGACCGTCATCTTTCAGCTTGTGCGAGAGATCTCCACTGGCTACGTATACCACGCGCCTGTTAAGTTCATCGGCGACAGTGCTTACGAGCTGTCCCATACGATAGTGGGTGGCCAGAGAGAATCCGGAAAGCCCGATACGCACGAGCTTAAAGTCGGTGTATTTTTGAGTGATAAAGTAAAGAGGGACCATCGTGCCGTGGTCGAGTGACGGATCGCGTTCCCCGAGAACGCCCGCGTCTATCTCGGCGACGGCAGCGTGATTTGCCCACTGCATGGCAAACCGCTCATCGTAATCAACATCAAAGCTTACCTGCGGCGCCCTGAAGCCTCCGAAGTCGCCGCTTGCGTGAGCGCCCGGAGATATATGAAAGTAGTCGGCATACATCACGGAGTGAGGAGAGGAGATCACTATAGTCTCCGGCTTGAGTTCTGCTATCTCGTCTGCGACTTTTTCATATGCATCTATAGTTTCTCTGACTGCTTCCTCTCCACCGCGCCCTACATCGGGGACGATAAGAGGTGGATGCGGAACCATAAATCCTGCGATTATTCCCATAAAAACCTCCCAAAACAGAATAAAAAAAGATTCTTTTATTATTCTATCATAGTTGTCCCGTTTTGTACAGATAGTGTAACGAATAGGTCAATTGTTTCTTTACACAGTGTTCTATTCATGATAAAATATTACATGGTTGCACTAATGAGACTTAAGGAGAAGGCACTGAATATGACAGCGCTGGTGATGGTGCTGACTGTCTTTGATGCCTTCGGACGACTGGATGATCTGATGTACGCAGAAAAAGAGCTTCATCACAATGAACTTGGGAAGGAGACAAGACATGGAGAACTTTAATTTCTATGCACCGACTTATTTTGAATTCGGAAAAGGAGCGGAGGCCGAGACCGGAAAGCTTATCAAACGCTTCGGCGGAAGCAAAGTCCTTCTTCACTACGGAGGGGGCTCGATCAAAAAAAACGGTGTCTATGGAAAGGTGATCGCTGCGCTGACATCAGCGGATATACCGTTTACCGAGCTGGGCGGAGTGTGTCCGAACCCTCGAAGCGGACTTGTATATGAAGGAATCAAACTAGCCAAAGACGAGGGGATTGATTTCATCCTCGCTGTCGGTGGCGGATCGGTTATCGATTCTGCCAAGGCCATCGCTGCAGGTGTGCGTTATGACGGAGACTTTTTGGATTTTTATCAGGGACGTGCTCAGATCGAGGACGCACTTCCGATAGGAACGGTTCTTACCATAGCGGCAGCGGGAAGTGAAGGCTCGGGTAACTCCGTGATAACTGATGAGAAAAACAAGATCAAAAAGGGCGCGCGATCGGATTATCTCAGACCGAGATTCTCTGTTATGAATCCTGAGTTCACCTGTACTCTCCCTGCATATCAGACTGCAGCCGGTGCTACGGATATTTTTATACATGTATGTGAGAGATATTTTTCAAATACCAGAGAGGTCAGTGTCACGGACCGTATGTGTGAGGCTGTGATGAAGACCATATTATATGAAACGCCTCGAGTGCTGAGGGATCCTGATAACTACGAAGCACGTGCCAACATCATGTGGGCGGGTATGGTTGCTCACAATAACATCTGCGGTGTCGGTCGTGAACAGGATTGGGCATCTCATCATATCGAGCATGAGCTTTCCGCACTTTATGATGTCACTCATGGAGCCGGGCTCGCGGTCATCGCTCCGGCATGGATGAAGTTTGTTCTCGAAAAGCATCCTGAGAAGTTCGTGCCTTTTGCGACCGAGGTGTGGGGTGTTCCGCTTGATACCATCAATCCGATGGAGACGGCCATGAGAGGAATTGAGCGCTTTGAGGCGTTTTTGAAGCAGATTGGGATGCCGTCGAAGTTTTCCGAAATCGGTGCGAAGAAGGCGGACATACCGGTTATGGTTGACAAGATCTTCGCCAAAAAAGAGACGGAAGGTTTTTATGTCAAGCTTACACGTGACGATGTTACGAAGATATATGAGTCAGTTGCGGATCAATAACTGATTAAAAGTTTTTTTGTGGTGGAACTGTACACGAACTGTTTGAGTGCATATCTGATCGGGCACGCTTTCGCTTTTTTCTCGACCGTCACGTTGCACGCATGCAAAATACGCATGCTGCGCAACGACGCTCGAGACACATCCCGATCAGTGATATGCTTTTCAAACAGTTCGTGTTTTGTTTACCACAATTAGAACAGGTTTTTCAACTCTTTAGATTGTTTTTTTGTTTACTTCAATTTGAGCAGTTTATCTGATTAAACTTTTGATCATTCAATTATTTGGTTTACAGCGATATGAGCAGTTTATCGTTTAAATCTTTGCTCACTGATTTGGAAAGGGCAGTTTAAGAAGCATATCAGCGGACAGGATGTCTATCATACGTCGTTGCGCAGCGCTGGTCTTTTCAGCGCGCACAACGTGACGTATGATAAAAAAGCGAAAGCGTGCCTGTCCGCATATGCACTTAAACTGCCCTTTCCGTCCGTGCCAAAACAAAACCTAACACTCAAACTGCTCTTTCCGTCTGTGCCAAACCAATCCGACTTAAACTGCTCTTTCCGTCTGTGCCAAAACCTGACCACACCATATAGTGTCTGAATTTATAAAAAAACAGAACATATAGCGGGAAAAAAAGTGAAATTTGACACTTTTTCGGACTGCTGTCGACAAGCGTAGACTATAGATATTGCGTTATTTTCGATAACTTTCGCAAAAAATCCACAATATCTTGTGGTAGACTGTTGACATCAGTCACCATCGGTGCTATAATGTATCTCAGTTGGCCTCAATAGGACATCGTCCCGGATGAGCGTAAAACCGAAAAGGTTATCCTGAGGCAAAGGGAAGTGATACAGGAGTAGAATCCCGAAGTTTACGAAAAGATTGTTAACAGAAAATTGATGACCCAAAGGAGAGGGTCATCCGGCAAGGAAGCACACGAAGGGTGTCGAAAGGAGTTGTAGAGCAGTGAAGGTTATCAAAAGAGATGGTCGTACGGTAGACTACGACCGTAACAAAATCCTGGTAGCTATACGTAAGGCCAATGCGGAAGTTGATCAGTTCGAGAAGGTAAGTGATGATGCGATCGACGGTATCATCGCCGGCATCGAAGGGATGAAAAGGGATCATATGCAGGTGGAGGACATCCAGGATGTCATCGAGCAGAAGCTGATGGCAGCAGGGAAGTTCGAGCTTGCGAAAAAGTATATCATTTACAGATATACCAGAGAGCTTGTAAGAAAAGCGAACACTACAGATGATTCGATCATGAGTCTCATCCAGAACTCAAACAAGGACGTTATGGAAGAGAACTCAAACAAGAATGCTTATGTTGCAAGTACACAGCGTGACCTGATCGCCGGAGAGGTATCAAAGGATCTTACCAAGAGAGTGCTCCTTCCCGAGAAGATCACCCAGGCGCACGAGGAGGGAGCTATCCATTTCCATGACATGGATTACTTCATCCAGCCTATTTTTAACTGCTGTCTTATAAATATCGGGGATATCCTTGACAACGGAACGGTCATGAACGGAAAGCTCATCGAGAGTCCGAAGAGCTTCCAGGTTGCATGTACGGTTACCACTCAGGTTATCGCAGCAGTAGCCAGCTCACAGTACGGCGGACAGTCCGTAGATACTGTTCATCTTGGAAAGTATCTGAGAAAGTCTGCAGAGAAGTTCAGAGCTCGCTACATGAAAAAATTTGGTGATACTTTGGATGCTGAGATCATTGAGCAGCTCGTGCAGGAGCGTGTTCGTGATGAGCTTCGCTCAGGAGTTCAGACCATCCAGTATCAGATAAATACTCTCATGACGACGAACGGACAGTCACCATTCGTGACACTGTTTATGTATCTGAGAGAGGATGATGAGTACATCGAGGAGAATGCGATGATCATCGAGGAGATCCTCCGTCAGCGTCTCGAGGGTATCAAAAACAAAAAAGGTGTATATGTAACACCGGCTTTCCCGAAGTTGGTGTATGTGCTCGATGAGCACAACAATCTATCGGGTGGGAAGTATGATTATATAACGAAGCTCGCAGTTCAGTGTTCGGCGAAGAGGATGTATCCGGACTACATCTCCGCAAAGAAGATGCGCGAGATAGAGGACGGAAACGTCTTTTCGCCGATGGGCTGCAGGTCTTTCCTCTCACCGTGGTATGATGAGAATGGCAATGTCAAGTTCGAGGGACGTTTCAACCAGGGCGTTGTTTCTCTGAACCTTCCTCAGATTGGTATCCTCGCAGAGGGTAACATGGAAGAGTTCTGGCGTATACTTGAGCAGAGACTGTCACTTTGTTTCGAAGCACTTATGTGCCGCCACAGAGCATTGGAGAAGGTTACATCGGATGTCAGCCCGATCCATTGGCAGTACGGAGCCATCGCGAGACTGGAGCCGGGCGAGAGCATCGATCCGCTGCTTCATGGTGGTTATTCCACAATCTCACTTGGATACATCGGACTTTACGAGGTAACCAAGCTGATGACAGGACAGAGCCAGACAGAGCCTGAGGGTGAAAAGTTTGCAAAGAAACTTATGAACAGACTTCGTTCAGCTACCGACACATGGAAGGCAGAGACAAATATCGGATTTGCCCTCTATGGTACACCGGCAGAGAGCCTTTGCTACAGATTTGCCGAGATCGACAGAAAGCGTTTCGGAGATATCGAGGATATCACTGACAAGGGATATTACACGAACTCTTATCATATCGATGTACGTGAGAAGATCGATGCGTTCGACAAGTTTGCATTTGAGGCTCAGTTCCAGGAGATCTCACGTGGTGGATGTATCTCATATGTTGAGATCCCGAACATGCTTAACAATATCCCTGCTCTCGAGGAGCTGGTTAAGTACATCTATGACAATATTATGTATGCAGAGTTCAATACCAAATCTGACTTCTGCCACGTATGTGAGTTTGACGGTGAGATCATCATAAACGAGGATAACGAGTGGGAGTGCCCGAACTGCGGAAACACTGATCATGACAAGATGAATGTCACCAGACGTACCTGCGGTTATCTGGGAGAGAACTTCTGGAATGTAGGAAAGACAAAGGAGATCGGATCCAGAGTGCTGCATATCTGATATCCGGACATCTGTATAGAAAGAGATGAATAAGCTTTGGCGAGGCGGGTAACATGGTTACTCGCTTTGCCTTTTGCGAAGGAAGTGATCTGAGTGAATTATGCTGATATAAAACAATATGATGTTGCAAACGGAGTGGGAGTCAGAGTGTCGCTTTTTGTTAGCGGATGCACTCACGCCTGTGAAGGCTGTTTCAACAAGGAAGCATGGGATTTTAACTACGGAAAACCATTTACGGAAAAAGAGATTGATGACATTATCGAATACATGAAACCGTCTTATGTTGCGGGGTTGTCTCTGTTGGGAGGTGAGCCTATGGAACCTCAGAACCAGGAGGTAGTTCTGCAGCTGTTAAGACGGGTGCATGAAACCTATCCCGAGAAGAATGTCTGGATGTATTCAGGATATCTTTTTGACAGGGACATCATGGGGAGGATGTGCAAGGAAAGTGAGATATCAAAGGAGATAATGTCCTACATCGACATACTTGTGGATGGAGAGTTTATCCTTGCACGGAAAAACCTGAAGGTGAACTTCCGCGGCTCCGATAACCAGAGGATCATCGATGTGAAAAAGTCGATAGAAACAGGCGAGGTGGTTCACTGGGAAGGTGAGAAAGTCTGATCGTGACATTTCCTTAATACATGTAAAAATACTTGCGAGCGGGTCGAAGTTGTGATAAAATGATAAAACACGACGGATGACCGGCTCGTTTTGTGTCCGGCAGTCAGATTGACCAAATACCAGGAGAGGGCAGATTTTTACGCTTTTCTTCGGATCGGAGGATGATAGAATATGGAAACTGTAAAGGTATGGTACAAAAAGCTAAACGAAAGAGCAGTTGCACCGAAGTATTCCACTGAGTTCTCAGCAGGAGCGGACCTGTCTGCATGCATGGACGAGGCTGTAGTGATCGAGCCGGGAGATACACAGTTCATCCCGACCGGACTCGCCATGGAGATACCGGAGGGATGCGTTGGACTGATATATGCCAGGAGCGGACTTGCCTGCAAAAAGGGACTCGCACCGGCAAACAAGGTAGGAGTCATCGACAGTGATTACAGAGGTGAGATCATGGTTGCTCTTCACAACCACTCGAGCAGAGAACTCGTGGTACATGATGGTGACAGGATCGCTCAGATGGTGATCACTCCATACTACTTTGGAGATTTTGATGAAGCCGCAGAGCTTCAGGACACCGTTAGAAATGAGGGAGGATTCGGTTCTACCGGATACTGATCACATCTGTTACGTAAGGATTATTTTTACAAAAGATAAAATGCATACAGGAAGGATGAAAGAAAAATGGGAATGACGATGACACAAAAGATCCTGGCTGCTCACGCAGGGCTGGATCATGTGGAGGCAGGACAGCTGATCATGGCTGATCTGGACCTGGTTTTGGCAAATGACATCACCGGTCCCGTAGCTATCCACGAGGTGGAGAAGCTCAACAAAAAAACAGTATTTGACAAGGACAAGGTATGCCTGGTCCCGGATCATTTTGCTCCGAACAAGGACATCAAATCAGCCGAGCATTGCAAGTGCGTGCGTGAGTATGCCCGTGAGCATGATATCACAAACTATTTTGAGGTCGGAGAGATGGGTATCGAGCATGCGCTGTTACCTGAGAAAGGACTTATCGTGGCAGGTCAGACATGTATCGGTGCTGACTCGCACACATGTACATATGGAGCCCTTGGAGCTTTTTCAACGGGTGTAGGAAGTACAGATATGGGTTGCGGCATGATCACAGGACAGGCCTGGTTCAAGGTTCCGTCAGCGATAAAGGTAGAGCTTAAGGGAAGTCTTAAGCCGTGGGTATCAGGAAAGGATGTGATCCTTCATCTGATCGGAAAGATCGGAGTTGATGGTGCGCTTTATCGTTCATTGGAGTTTGCCGGCGAGGGTGTGGCAGCGCTCTCCATGGATGACAGATTCTCGATCGCGAACATGGCTATCGAGGCGGGCGCAAAGAACGGTATATTCCCGGTTGATGACAAGACTATCGCATATATGAAGGAGCATTCGACAAAGGAATACACGATTTACGAGGCCGATGAGGATGCTCCGTATGATGAGGTCGTGACCATAGATCTCTCAACGCTCGAGTCTACGGTCTCATTTCCGCATCTGCCGGAGAACACGAAGCTTGCAAAGGATTCAAAGGATATAGATATAGACCAGGTAGTGATCGGATCATGTACCAACGGCCGTATCGAGGATATGCGTACAGCTGCACAGATCCTCGAGGGACGCAAAGTGAAAAAGGGTATACGCTGCATCGTGATCCCGGCAACACAGGCTGTGTATCTGCAGTGTATCGAGGAAGGGCTCACACAGACATTTATCAAGGCCGGAGCTATCGTGAGCACACCGACCTGCGGACCTTGTCTTGGCGGTTACATGGGAATACTCGCTGCCGGGGAGCGCGCGATATCCACGACAAACAGAAACTTCGTCGGACGTATGGGACATGTTGATTCCGAGGTGTATTTAGCGAGCCCTGCAGTGGCAGCGGCATCGGCGGTGACCGGACACATAAGTGTTCCGTCGGAACTGGGCATGTGAGTGACCCGTATCAAAGGAGGATATAGAACATATGAAAGCATCAGGAACCGTATTCAAATATGGAGATAACGTCGATACGGATGTCATCATCCCGGCCAGATATCTCAATTCATCAGATCCTTCGGAGCTCGCTACGCACTGCATGGAGGATATCGATAAGGATTTCGTAAAAAATGTCAAGAAGGGTGACATGATCGTAGCAACCAAGAACTTTGGCTGCGGATCGAGTAGAGAGCACGCGCCTATTTCCATCAAGGCAGCGGGCGTAAGCTGTGTTATCGCTGAGACATTTGCAAGGATTTTTTACAGGAACGCGATCAATATCGGATTGCCGATCATAGAGTGCAAGGAGGCAGCCGAATCGATACAGGCAGGCGATCAGATCGAGGTTGATTTTGACAGCGGAGTGATCACCAACGTAACCCGCTCTGAGAGCTATCAGGGACAGGCGTTCCCGGAGTTCATGCAAAAGATCATAAAGGCGGAAGGGCTGATCAACTATATAAATCAGCAGGGATAAAAGCTTGAAAGAAATAAAGAGTGTTGACGACGCTTTGAGTCGTTATAACTTTGAGAGCAGAGAAGCCTATGACAGGGCTAAAAAAGAAGCCGAGTTCATCCGCAAGGCACAGAAGACTATGGATCTTACGGATGGAAAGACGGCTTTAAAGTTGTACAACAAGATAGTCAAAGAGAAGATATTCTCATCTGTACTCGGCTACGAGTTTCTTTTTGAACTCAGGGATGTCATCATCGAAACAGGTATGGCAAAGGCTGAAAACCTGTCGCCCGTGCCTGTCAGGGAGATAATCAAGGTTGAGAATGATACCCTGGAGGACCGCTCTCTGGAGGTCGAGAGGTACCGCCGGCTATATGAGGGTCAAAAGATCATAAACTCAAAATTCAAGATCGGTATCATCGTATGTGTGTTGGTACTGATCGGTTTTGTTTTGGTAAACTTTAAATTAGAGTATTCCGTGTTCACATATTTTACAAATTATAAGGCTACAATGGAAGAAGATCTGGTCAACAAATACGAAAAATGGTCAGAAGAGCTTCAGAAACGGGAGGATGCGATCCAACAAGGCAAGGTTTATGAATCCGAAGAGGATGAGGACGAATGATTATACGATTTGGACGGACGCAGATATGATACCTTGTCTCGCTCTGAGCCGAACTGCGTTCGCCAACGACGCTCGACTGCGGTTCATATGCTGCGTCCTGCGGGAAAGGAGTATATATGGGAGGGAATACTATATTAGTTGTTGATGATGAACAACGAATGAGAAAATTGGTGAGAGATTTCCTTGTTAAGCAAGACTTTAAGGTAGTAGAAGCAGCCGACGGTGAGGAGGCTGTTGATATTTTTATGGAGAACAAGGATATAGTCCTTGTGATACTCGATGTGATGATGCCGAAGATGGACGGATGGGAGACCTGTAAGGAAATCCGCAAATATTCAAAGGTGCCGATCATCATGCTTACCGCGAAGGGCGCGGAGAACGATGAACTCCACGGGTTCGAGCTGGGAGTCGATGAGTACATCGCCAAGCCGTTCAGCCCGAAGATCCTCGTGGCGCGCGTGCAGGCTCTGCTGAGACGCAGTGGCGCAGGCAGCGATGAGGTTGTAAAGCTCGGACGTATCGAGTTGGATTATGCAGCTCATGTGGTAAAGATTGACGCGAAGGCCATCGAGCTGAGCTTCAAGGAGTTTGAGCTTTTATCGTATTTCATGGAGAACAAAGGGATCGCGCTTTCGAGAGAAAAGATACTTAATCATGTTTGGGATTATGACTATTTTGGAGATGCGAGAACTATCGATACACACGTAAAGAAGCTTCGTGCAAAGATGGGAGACTGCGGAAACTATATTCATACCATCTGGGGTATGGGGTATAAATTTGAGGTGGATGAGTCATGAGACATTCTATACGATTGCGATTGATCCTGATCGTATCGTTTATGATGATCATGGCGATCGCGAGTATTTTTATAGCAAATATCTTTCTGCTGCCGGAGTTCTACAGCGCTGACAAGATTAACAGCATGAGCGATGTATATGATGAGGTGAGCTCGATCTGTAAGGATGTGGATTGGGACGAAGTTACTGATGAGGAGAAGGGAAGGATCTATGATCAGCTCGATTCCATCAGTGATAAAAGGAGCGTGTCCATATACATAGTTCAGATTTCCGCTTCTGATGAGGGAAACATTGCGAATATCAACTATTCTTATCCTGCGTTCACACCGAGACTCAGAGAGGTCACACAGGGGATGCTGGCGAAATACGTCCGTTCCATGTATCTGGGTGAGGAGTTGGGCGATAGCTGTGAAGAGCTGAAAAAAAGCGACCAATACGCCGTTTACAAAGTCTATGACACGCGTGTTGACTCGAATTATATAGAACTGACGGGACATCTCCCGGATGGATACTGGTTGTATCTCAGAGCGAACTATACCGGAGTGACTGAGAATGCCAACGTATCAAATCGCTTTTTGATCTACGTGGGGATCGTGGTCACGATCATCAGCATCATTTTGATCTTTGTGATCGCGAACAGATATACCCGTCCGATCCTGAAACTTGCGAGTTGGGCGCAGGAGATGAGGGGACTGGATTTTTCTTCGAGATATGAGGAAAAACGGGACGATGAGATAGGCGTACTCGCGGGAAGCATGAACGAGCTTTCCGACAAGCTCGAACAGACGATAACCGAGCTTAAGGGCGCAAATATAGAGCTTCAGCGTGATATTGAGAAACGTTCGGAGCAGGAGCAGATGAGGCAGGAGTTTCTGTCTAACGTGTCTCATGAGTTAAAGACTCCTATCGCGCTTATCCAGGGCTATGCTGAGGGACTGAAGGAGAACATAAACGATGATCCGGAAAGCAGGGATTTTTACTGCGAGGTCATAGTCGATGAGGCGGACAAGATGAACCGCATGGTTAAAAAGCTCCTCAGTCTGAATCAGATAGAGTTTGGCGACGGACAGGTTAGACTTGAGCATTTTGATCTATCAGAGCTTATAAGTTCCGTACTTGCCGCTAACGATATCATGTTCAAAAAGAAAGAGGTTGAGCTGAAATACTATCCGGAGGAGGCCCCTCTTATGGTGTGGGGGGATCCGTTCATGATAGAAGAGGTCCTGACCAATTACGTGAGCAATGCTCTTAACCATGTGAAGCCTATCAGTGAAAACGAGCAGAGTATAATCGAAATTAAAGCGCTGAAAAATGACGCTAAAGTCAGGGTCAGCGTGTTTAACACAGGTGATCCGATCCCTGAAGAGGACAAGGATAAAATCTGGACTAAATTTTATAAAGTTGATAAGGCCAGGACGAGAGAGTATGGCGGTAACGGCATAGGCTTATCCATCGTAAAAGCGGTGATGGAGGCGCATGAACAGGGTTTCGGAGTCATCAATTATGATAACGGGGTAGAATTTTGGTTCGAATTAGACATAAAATGATTGATGTTTTTGAAATTGTGTGTTATAATACTCTAGTATGAGTGCGGAATGCACATAATTTGGACATTTTTAAAGGAGGAACACTGTGAAACGGGGCATTTTTCGAACAAGTGTCGCCGTCTTCTTGGTAATGATGCTGGTGGGATGTGCGGAGCTTCCGAATATCACGGACCAGCAGGAAAATCTCGTAGCAGAGTATGCCGGAGGAGTTCTCCTCAGGTATTCAGGTAAATATGCACTTCGTCTGGTGAAGAACGATGCAGATGAGGATGGAGTTGAGGATTCCGTGACGGATGTAGCGTCGGGGGCCGCAGCGACTGTAGAGCCTATGGCATCGCCTGATGCATCCGCATCACCGTCACCTGCGAGTGCTTCGGCGGGACCTGATGCAACGGCTGATCCGAATGCATCCGAGGCGCCGGAGGTAAGTATGACGCCTGAGCCGACTGAGGAACCGACGATCAGTCTCGATGACCTGTATCATATAAAGGGACTGAAGTTCACATATGTTTCCTCAGCCTACGGCAACAGATATCCGAGCAGTGATGATGCGATCGAGATCACGGCGCCGGCTGATAAGGTTCTTTACATTGTTAATTTCAAGATAAAGAACACGGGAAACAAAGCGGTCAGAGTGAACCTGACGGGCAGACCCTTCCACTACGAGCTAAACGTCGGTGGAGACACCGCGCTCCCGACATTAAGTCTTTTGCCGAATGGTGGTCTGAATTATCTGATGACGACCATCAGACCCGGAAAGACAGAGAAGGCGTCGCTGATATTTAACCTTGACAGAGATAAAAGGGGTACGAAAGGGAATACACTTTCCATCACGGAGGGTGAAAAGACAGCAGTTATAGACCTATAAAAAACATTATTTGGAGGAAAAAACATGGCAACAGCAGAAGAAACCGGAATCCTGTTGGAAAGTGGAACCAATGAGCTTGAGCTTCTCGAGTTCATCGTGGGCAACCAGCACTATGGTATCAATGTGGCAAAGATCAGTGAGCTTTGTCCGTATCAGGTGCCTACACTGGTACCGAATGCTCATGAGTTCATCGAGGGAATTTTTATGCCGCGTGAGTCGATCATCACGGTTATCGATCTTGCGAAAGCATTGTCTATTCCGCTTCATCCGAACAATGGAACCGATATGTACATCATCACGAACTTTAACAAGCTTCAGACAGCGTTCCATGTACAGGAGGTTCTCGGTATCCACCGAGTATCATGGCAGAATATCGTAAAGCCGGATTCGACGATCAGCCGCAACGGTAAGGGTATCGCGACCGGTATTACCAAGATCAATGACAGGATCATCATCGTTCTCGACTTCGAGAAGATAGTAACAGAGGTTAATCCGGAGACAGGACTGAAGATTTCCGAGGTTGAGGAGATGGGCGAGCGCCAGAGAAGCGATCATACCATCCTTCTTGCAGAGGATTCACCGCTTCTTCTCGAGATGCTGAAGAAGTGTCTCATCAAGGCCGGATATACACATCTTATTCCGACTACGAACGGTCTGGAGGCTTGGAACAAGCTCGATCGTATGATGAACGAGGGAGCTACTGTAGGAAAGGACATCTCGCTTGTCATCACCGATATCGAGATGCCGCAGATGGATGGACACCATCTCACCAAGCGTGTAAAGAACGACGAACGTATGGTGGGTCTGCCGGTAGTCATCTTCTCCTCGTTGGTTAACGAAGAGATGAGACGTAAAGGTGAGAGGCTCGGAGCTGATGCACAGCTGTCCAAGCCTGAGATCGGAAGCCTTATCGGCGAGATCGATCTGCTGTTGAATCCATCCAATAAATAATAGAGATATACATACATGTTTTTTGCTTGAAATACTATTTAAATGTGTAAGTAATCCTGCACCTCGTAATCTGTGATTGCGAGGTGCATGTGTGTCTAAAAAACGCTTCATCGCGTTTTCGGGAAACATATATGTTTCCGATATTCTTCAGGAAAGGGGGCGATTTCGTGACGATATGCAGGAAGTGCGGCAAAATGATTCCTGACGGAGAAGAGATGTGTCAGGAGTGTGCAGCGAAGGAAGGTCAGGGTCCTGTTGATCTGATGGATCAGCTGGCTCAGATGAGTGCCGAATCGTCACCGGCTATGTCAGCCATCGAAATGGTGAAGGCTAAGACCGCCGAGAAAGCCAGATTGATGCCTGAAAAAGCGCTCGCACCCGCACCCGCACCTGAACCAGCACCTGAACTTGAGGTTTCGGATGATGAGCCTGAGGTTGAAGTAGAGGATCTGGTCGTTGATGAGATCCCTGATATAGAGCTCCCTGATATAGATATTCCTAATGTAGAGATTCCTGATGTAGAGCTTCCGGAGGTAGAGCCGGAGCCCGTAGTGGAGGAAGTGCCGGAAGCGGAGCCTGAAGTGGAGCCGGAGATCCCGGACGTAGAGATCCCTGATATAGAGATTCCGGATGTGGAACCTGAGCCCGTAGTGGAGGAAGTGCCGGAAGCGGAGCCCGTAGTGGAGCCGGAAATTCCGGATATAGAGATTCCGGACGTAGAACCGGAGCCTGTAGTGGAAGACGATGGGTTTGAGGTTGATGATGAATTAAGTGAGCTGCTTGAGATCGTGGGCGGAGATGAGACTACTGCTCCCGGATCAGAACTTCAGGCGGCCATCGAGGCTGAGGAGGCGGCAGCAGCGGCTGCTGCAGAAGCAGAAACTGCATCTGAGGATGCAGACACTGCAGAAGAGCCTGAAATAGAGATACCGGACGTTGAGATTCCTGATGTAGAGATTCCTGACATTGAGATTCCGGCTGAGGAGCCTGCTGAGGAAGAGACACCGGTTGAGGAAGAGGAATTCGACCCGAATAAACAGCTGAGCCCTGATGAGATCGCAGCCATGTTCGGCGCAGCCGAGGAGGCAGCAGCGGAAGAAGCTGAGGAAGAGGCCCCAGCCGAGGAGCCTGCTGAAGAAGAGGCATCGGTTGAAGAGGCACCGGCTGAAGAGGCACCGGCTGAAGAGGCACCGGCTGAAGAAGAGGAGTTCGACCCGAATAAACAGCTGAGTCCTGATGAAATTGCAGCCATGTTCGGTGCGGCCGAGGAGGCAGCAGCGGAAGGAGCTGAGGAAGAGGCCCCAGCCGAGGAGCCTGCTGAAGAAGAGGCATCGGTTGAA
>CAMVOY010000056.1 GCA_947169235.1 uncultured Lachnospiraceae bacterium
GCCTCTCCTACGATCACATTGATCTTCGGTACATCAGAGCTTGCAAAAGCATATGTAAGGTCTGCGACCTTTCTGGCAATCCTCTTCTCCTCGCACATGCAGGATGCGTAATTCTTCACGTTTGTAAATGTGATGATCGGAAGTCCGAACGAATCACAGAAATAAACAAACTGCTCAGCCTTGTGACATCCGTTTGCGGAAAGTACACCCTCTTCTGTATTTGCTATGGCGCCGACCGTCTCACCATCGATAGCGATAAGTCCGACTACCATATCTGTACCAAAATCTTTTTTGAGCTCTATAAAAGTATTTGCGTCAGCGACAGCCTCGATGGCCTCGCGTCCGAAACCGAGACTTGCGATGGTACGGTTCTTGTCGTCCGCAGGCTCAGCATATGCAGGAACCTCCGAGTTGGCAGGAAGCAGTCCCACGAGATCACGAAGCTTAAGAATAACCTCATTCTCATTCTCACAGACGATATCAACATTCCCTGCCTCAGCCTGGAACTGCGCTGCTGAAGTATCGCACTTCTCTTTGAAGTTTCCGCTTACTGCATTCGGTGAGTTCACAAAAAGCGAACCGTTCGAGGCATCCATGACAGTAATATCCGAAAGCCCTGCCGAGATGGCCACGCCGCCGCCACAGCTGCCGAGTATAGCGGTCAGCTGCGGGATCACACCGCTCGCCTCTACTTTCTTCATATAAATATCGCCAAATCCGGCGATCGCATCCAGACTCTCCTCGATACGGATTCCGGCGCAATCGATCAGTCCTATGATCGGAGCTCCGGCTTTGATCGCCATCTGATACAGTGAAGCGATCTTGCGTGCATGCATCTCTCCTATGGCACCGTTCATCGCCTGTGCATCCTGGCTGTAGACAAATACGAGATCCTCGCCGATCACACCGTACCCGGTGATCACGCCATCCGCAGGGATCTGATTCGCCCCCATGTTGAAATCAGTAGCTCTGCTCGTAACCTTTGCACCGATCTCAACAAAGCTGTTCGCGTCAACCAACGCATCTATACGCGCTCTGGCCGACAGTTTTGTTGTGTCGCTCATTGGGTCAACCTCCCTCATACATGTGTATATTTTTGTAAAAAATCAAATTTTTATCCAATTGTAATCATAACCTTTTTGTCCAAAAATAGCAACCACTTTTTTACTTTTTTCAAAAAAACTTTTTTTATGTTGAAAAATCTGTGTTTTCTGTTACAATATTGGTATGTGTTTTCGGACACCATAATACATAAAGACGAGATCAGAGTTATCACTCGCACAAAAACTCGTCGTGGAGGTAATCATGGAAAACTCAATGGATCACAACATTATCAGTGATATATTCGGAACAAGGGTCTTCAATGACGAGACCATGCAGGAGTATCTGCCGAAAAAGACCTACGAGGCTCTCCGCAGCACCATCGAAGAAGGCAGTGAGCTGCCGGCCGATGTCGCTAATGTCGTAGCACACGCCATGAAGGAGTGGGCTCTGAAAAATGGCGCGACACACTACACTCACTGGTTCCAGCCTATGACCGGCGTTACCGCCGAGAAACACGACTCATTCCTCGGAGCCGAGTCGGACTCTCATGCCGTACTCGAATTCTCCGGCAAAGAGCTTATCAAAGGAGAACCTGATGCGTCGAGCTTCCCGTCAGGCGGACTTCGTGCCACCTTCGAGGCCAGAGGTTATACCGCATGGGACTGCACCTCGCCCGCATTTTTGCGAGAGGATGCTATCGGTACCGTGCTTTGCATCCCCACAGCCTTCTGCTCTTATACCGGTGAGGCCCTGGATAAAAAGACTCCGCTTCTCCGTTCCATGGAAGCTATAAGTAAACAGGCAACAAGAGTGCTCCATCTCCTGGGTGAGACTGATGTTAAAAAAGTAAACGTCTCAGTCGGTGCCGAGCAGGAGTACTTCCTTATAGATCGCGATGAGTATCTGAAGCGTGATGACCTGATATTCTGTGGCAGAACACTCTTCGGCTCCATGCCGCCCAAAGGCCAGGAGCTCGATGATCACTACTTCGGAAGTATCCGCGAGCGTCAGGCATCATTTATGAAGGAACTCAACGAGGAGCTCTGGAGTCTCGGGATTCTTTCCAAGACCCAGCACAACGAGGTAGCTCCGGGTCAGCATGAAATGGCACCGATCTACTCCACTGCAAATATCGCAACCGATCACAACCAACTCGTGATGGAGATAATGAAAAAAGTCGCAAGACGACATCATATGGAATGTCTGCTTGCCGAAAAACCGTTTGCCGGAGTAAACGGTTCAGGAAAGCATGACAACTGGTCGCTCGTTACGGATACAGGGAAGAATCTCCTGTCTCCGGGTAAACACCCATATGACAACACGACATTTTTACTTTTCCTAACTGCAGTGATCGCCGCAGTTGATGAATATGCACCGCTACTCAGACTCTCTGCGGCTTGCCCGGGCAACGATCATCGTCTGGGCGGAGACGAAGCTCCTCCGGCGATCATCTCGATCTTCCTCGGAGAACAGCTCGAGGATATCGTGGAGCAGATACTCCGCAAGGGTACAGCGAGTCACGCTAACAAAGCTGAGGCCATGGATATCGGTGTACAAACACTTCCTAATATTAAAAAAGATGCTACGGATCGTAACCGTACATCACCATTCGCATTTACGGGAAACAAATTCGAGTTCCGTATGGTCGGCTCCTCCATGTCCATAGCAGGTCCGAATACCGTACTTAACTCGATCGTTGCCGAGGTCCTCTCCGATATCGCAGAGAAACTCGAGAACGCCGAGGATCCGACATCAGCCGTCGATGAGATCATACACGATATGCTCAAAGCTCATCAGAGAGTCATATTTAATGGTGACGGATATTCGGATGAATGGGTGACTGAGGCTGCAAAACGAGGCCTGCCCAATATCTCAAACATGGTCGAAGCAACAGCATATTTCCTTGATGAAAAATGCATAAAGATGTATGAGAATCAGGGTGTGTACTCTCGCACTGAGCTCGAGTCACGTGCTGAGATCAATTATGAAGCGTACGCAAAAGCTTTAAATATAGAAGCAAGAACGATGGTCAAGATGGCAACAAAGCAGTATATCCCCGCCGTGATCCGTTACGTCACCTCATTGGCAGACTCCATAAACAAAGTTACGGAGGCATGCCCCGAAGCAGATGTAAGCGTTCAGAAGGAACTGCTTATCAGATGTTCGGAGCTTCTGACTGCTGCCAAGGACGCAGTACTCGCTCTGCGTGAAGCTGATGAAAAAGCAATAACTCTTTCCGAGGGCAAAGAACAGGCCGAGTACTTCGTAGGCACCGTCCTCCCTGCCATGGAGGCATTGAGAGCACCTATCGACACACTTGAAAACATGGTGGATAAAAAACTGTGGCCCGTCCCCGCCTACGGAGACATGCTGTTTGAAGTATGATGACAAATAAAAATGCTCCCTCGTCGGGAGCATTTTTAATTCATATCGATATCACACTGATCACTGTGCTGCAGCAGCACCGGCAGAAGCCGGCGGAGTGATACCATATTTTTTAACAAGATCATTGATCAGATTCTGTGCTTCTGTTGACTTACTCATCATATCAGACAGATACTTTGAAGCGATCCCCATGGAAGCATTTGAATCAGAAAGATCGATATTCTTCATCTCATCCATCATGTTCTTCAGAACCTCAAGGAGTCCCTTTACCGTGTCGCGATACTTCTGTGAATCCTCACCCGGTGCCTCTACATCATCACATGCCGAGATAGCATCGTCGATCATCTGACCTGCCTTGTCGATCATCCCAGCGGCCTGTGTCGGATCTGTCTGAGCACCCTGATTCTGGAACACGTTCTGGTATCCGCTCATAGCCTCTGTAAGCTTTGCCTGCAGATCATCAACTGTCTTCTGCACGCTCTCCTTTGTGTCACCGCCGCCACATGCAACGAGTGCCATCATCATCACTACGGCGAGTAAAACTGCCGAAGTCTTCTTCATAACCTGTTTCATCCTGGTTTTCCTCCTGTTATTCTTGTCATGGAAATAAACAACCCACGCCTATTCTATCATAACGTATTCATTCACGCAAGCTGATTACGAAAAAAACTTCCGAACGTCGAAAAGATCCGGGAACATCTTCCATGCAAGTCTCTGCGTGTCCTCATCGGGATCCACGAGATCAGGTACCAGGATAACCTTCATTCCTGCCATCGCAGCAGATCTGACTCCGTTTTTAGAGTCCTCGATCGCAATAGCCTCTTTCGGATTGACTCCAAGTAACTCACATGCTTTGAAATAGATCTCAGGATGAGGCTTTGACTCCTTAACCATCTCCCCCGTGACCACTACTTCAAAAAAATCGTATAATCCTACGGTTTGTAGTTCATCCTTCACTGTCTCGCCTGATGTAGAACTTGCGAGTCCTATATTCCATCCGTTTATCTTCAGGAACTGGAGCAGCTCTCTGGCGCCCGGTTTTAGCGGAACTCCGTCCTTTTTTGTCCTTTCAAAGAACATTTCCCTGGCTTCATCTCGGAACTCATCATACGGAAAATCCTCACCATAGGCTCTCACAAATTTCAGTCTGGTATCCTCTCTGTTTGAGCCCAAAGAGTCTATCATTACATCTCCAATGCCTGAAATCTGATATTTTTCACCTAAAAGTGTCCAAATATTCAGAATCAGTCTTTCCGAATCCAGAAGTACCCCATCCATATCAAATACGACGGTTTTGCTTAATGATGCCATACAACCTCCATTCTGTCAGAACTTTTTCGCCCTGCGTATGTCCTCCTCGATCTGTGCGTGGAGCTTTTTGATATCCTCGAACTTTTTTTCCTTACGAAGGAAGCTCTCAAGTCCCACCCTGATGGTGCGTCCGTAAAGATTCCCTTCATAATCAAATATGTGAACCTCAAGCCCGGGTGGATTGTCACGACCTATGGTCGGCTTTACTCCGAGATTTCCGATCCCCTTATATTCTATATCGTCAATATCTGTCTTTATGCTGACAGCATATACACCGTACGGAGGCAAAACCCTTCCTTTTTCGGTTGGGATATTCGCCGTCGGGACGCCGATCTCGCTTCCTATCCGGTTGCCGTATGTCACCTCGCCGCTCATGGTATACGGTCTTGACATGAGTCTCGTTACGTCCTCCATATGACCCGAGAGTATGTCCTCTCTGATCCTGGAACTGCTGATATCTTTGCCTTTGTCTTTGAGCTTCGGTACTGCGTGAAGCACGTATCCGTACTTATCCTGAAAGTCAGAAAGCGTGGAGATATCACCGGTTCTGTCCCTGCCGAATCTGAAATCCTCTCCGACTATGATATGCTTTGCGTGAAACCTTTCCGATACAACATCCTTTATAAAAACCTCAGGAGTCATGGAAAAAATCTCCGGCCCGGCTTTTACTTCAATGTAATACGTAACTCCCAGGCTCTCAGCCACTCTCCTCTTTTGCTCGCGACCGTCTATAGTCTCTCCGCCACCAAACACAAAGGTCAATACCGCAACATCATAACCGGTAGCATGAGCCTCTTTAATCAGCAATCTGTGCCCTTTATGGAACCCATCGAACTTTCCGATACACAGCGCGCATCTGCCAAGTCTCTCCGGCAGCTCCTCCCAAATCTCCATACTGTTTCCCTTTATAACAGATCAAATCCATCTGTCAATGAAAAAACTTCTCGACAAATAATCTTTTTCCTTTTCTTTTATAAAGAGCATAAAACTCTCCGTCATCACCGTAGACACGATATATTCCGAGATCATCATCCGTCAGATCAGGCTTCGATATGAACATGCCGGCATCTAACGGATTACCGTTTAACAAAAGCTTCATGCTCTCACTTTTTACGCTTACCTCAGGATACATTTCAAACACCCTGTCAACGGGAAGCATAAAGTCGGGCTTATCCTCTTTTCCCTCATCAAAACTGCTTAGCCTTTTTTCAACGTCGGATAAGCTTAACGCATCTTCGATCAAAAATCTCCCGACAGCTGTTCTCACCAGCTCACTCATCGCCGCGCCGCAACCTAACTGTCTTCCGATGTCATCGCAGAGTGTTCTGATGTAGGTACCTTTTGTACAGCTGACTCTGATCTTAAAAGAGGGCAGATCATTATCTCCGTCCTTAGGATCCCACATGAAAAGCTTGTCTTCCAAAAGCTCTATCTCATGGATAGTCACACGGCGAGACTTCCTCTCGATCTCCACGCCAGCCCTCGCATACTCGTATAGCTTTTTCCCGTCGACCTTGATCGCCGAGTACATGGGCGGGATCTGTTCGATCTCTCCCTCAAAATGCGAAAGGACGCTCATCAGATCGTCCTTGATTATGTTTACGGGTTTTCTCTGAAGTATTTCCCCCGATGTATCCAGCGTATCAGTAGTGATACCGAGCACTACTACGGCTTCATATGTTTTGTCCCGATCCGTGATCACGTCACAGACCTTCGTAGCCTTGCCCACACATATCGGAAGCACTCCGGTCGCATCAGGATCGAGCGTCCCGGTATGGCCTATTTTTTTTATATGAAGAAGCTTTCTCATCACTGCGACTACATCGTGTGAAGTATAACCCTTCTCTTTATTTATATTGATGATGCCATCCATTCTGTTTTTCCTTGTATTAATCATCATCTTCGTCATCGATATCGTCACCGAGCTGTTTTTTGATATCTCTTAACAGTACCTCGATAACCTCCTCAGCAGTTCCGTTGATGGTACAGCCGCTGGCTTTGATATGTCCGCCACCGCCATAATACTGCCCGATAGCCGCAACGTCGACAACCTGGTTGGATCTCATGCTGACCTTGAACTCACCTTTTTTTCTCTCGCTGATCAGTATGGCGACCTCGACTCCATCCGTGGTACGAAGCTGATCAATGGTTCCATCGAGATCCGAAGGCTTCGCATCAAACTCTTCCATATCCTCGATCGTCATCACGGATACGATCACGAGTCCCTTCATATAGAGTTTACTCGTATTCATACAATGTCCCATGATCCTGAGCTGCTTGTATGATTTATTATAAAAGCTGCTGTCGATGATCTCTCCGAATGCGATTCCCTTTCTCATCAGCTTTCCGGCGATCCTCATGGTCTGATAAGATGTATTGCTGTGTTTAAACACACCCGTATCGTGGATGATTCCCGTATAGAGAGCCATCGCGGTAAGCCGTCCTATCTTTTCTTCATCCATCAATGTAAAAAGAATCTGACATGTCGAGCTGGCTTTCGTATCAACTATATTCTTATTTCCAAATCGGGTGTTTGTTATATGATGATCGACATTTATTATGTAGTCCGATCTTTCCTTCATGATCCTTGCAGCATCACCGAGTCTCTCGACATCTCCGCTGTCAAGCGCGATGAAAAGATCATAGTGCTCACACCTTTTTACCATCGCATCCACATCACGGATATGCAAAAAGCTGTCAGGTACGTCCTCTAAAAATACACAGGCTCTTTTTTTAGGATAGTTGTCGGCAATATAATAATACAGAGCCATGGCAGAACCGATCGCGTCGCCGTCAGGGCGCACGTGACCACTGATAGCGATAGTCTCAGCTCGCTCTATCGCACCGATAAGATAGTTCTGCTTCTCATCTGCCATTCATAACCTCCTCTATCCTTTTGGACATGTACGCTCCATACTCCATCGACTCATCAAGCTCATATTCAAGTTCAGGAGTATTGCGGAGATTCAGTCTGGTAGCCAAAAGATGCCTTGCATAAGGCGCACTTTTTTTGAGCCCGAGCATGGTCATCTCTTTGTCATGCTCATCGCCCAAAACACTTACATATATCTTTGCATACTTCAGATCCGTAGTAACGCTTACATCCGTAACCGTAGTCATCGGATGGATCCTTGGATCCTTCAGCTCCTCGCGCAGGATTATGCTCATTTCCTTCAGAACTTCACCATTGATCCTGCTGTTTTTTACACTATTCTTACGCATTATCTTGGTACCTCAACCATCTTATAGCACTCTACCTGATCAAGCTCAGCGATATCATTGAAGCCCTCGAATACGAGACCACACTCATATCCTGCATTGACTTCCTTGACATCATCCTTAAACCTCTTAAGTGATGCCAGAGGTCCTTCAAATATCTGCTCACCCTCACGACTGATTCGCACTGAGCAGCCTCTCTCGATAGTTCCGTCAAGCACATAGGAACCGGCGATAGTTCCGATACCGGATGCCTTGAACAGCTGTCTCACCTCTGCATGAGCGATAACCTTCTCCTCGTAGATCGGCTCGAGCATTCCCTTCATAGCGCCCTCTACATCCTCGATCGCATCGTAGATGACTGAGTATGTACGTACATCGACATTCTCTCTGTCGGCTGTCTCCTTTGCCTGATTGTCCATACGTACATTGAATCCGATGATGATCGCATTTGACGCACTGGCCAGAGCTACATCGGACTCCGTGATGGTACCTACACCACCGTGGATAACGCGTACGGCAACTTCCTCGTTTGAAAGCTTGACGAGACTCTGCTTGACAGCTTCCACGGAACCCTGAACGTCTGCCTTGATGATGAGTCCGAGCTCTTTGATGTTGCCGGCCTGGATCTGATCGAACAGTCCGTCGAGTGAAAGCTTCTTCGCTTTGGTATCCTCGATAAGCTTGTCCTTGCCCTGAGCGATATATGCCTGAGCGATCTGCTTTGCATCCTTGTCACTTTCTTTGACAACGAATATCTCACCTGCATCGGGAACTCCGTTAAGACCGAGAATCTCAACCGGTGTTGACGGCTTCGCCGACTTCACTCTCTCCCCCTTGTGATCGATCATGGCACGAACCTTACCATAAGCAGGACCTACCGCGATATGATCACCGATATTCAGAGTACCCTTCTGTACGAGGACTGTAGCTACAGGACCACGTCCCTTGTCAAGCTCTGCCTCGATAACAACACCACGTGCATCACGTTTCGGATTTGCCTTCAGCTCGAGCACATCCGCAGTAAGGACGATCATCTCGAGAAGATTCTCGATACCCTCACCCGTATGAGCAGATACCGGACAGAATACTGTCTGACCGCCCCACTCCTCAGGAACAAGCTCATACTCCGAAAGCTCTTTCTTTACGCGCTCTACGTTTGCGCCTTCCTTATCTATCTTGTTTACGGCAACGATGATCTCAACACCTGCTGCCTTCGCATGGTTTATAGCCTCGATGGTCTGTGGCATTACACCGTCATCAGCTGCTACTACCAAAACAGCGATATCTGTTGACTGAGCACCACGCATACGCATGGACGTGAACGCCTCATGTCCCGGCGTATCAAGGAATGTGATCTTCTGACCGTTGATCCTTACAACGTACGCACCGATATGCTGCGTGATTCCTCCGGCCTCATGCTCGGATACATCGGTCTGACGGATGGCATCAAGAAGTGACGTCTTACCATGATCGACGTGACCCATAACACAGACAACCGGCGGACGCTTTTTCATCTTGGATTCGTCCTCTTCCTCTTCCTTGAGAAGCTCAGCGACTACGTCAACCTTCTCCTCAAGCTCTACGAGAATATCATACTCCAGTGCGATCTCCTCTGCCTCTTCGTAGGAGATATCCTGGTTCTGTGTAACCATCTTGCCCTGCATAAAGAGTTTCTTTACAATTCCTGATGCAGGCATCTTCATGCGGTCTGCAAGCTCTCTGATCGTAAGGATCTCCGGGATCTTGATGCTCTTGATATCATCCTCAGGCTTCTGCTCAACCTGCTTCGGTCTGATAAATGCTCCCGCTCTGTTCGGATCCTTTTTGGATCTTGCCTTACGGATCTCCTCCTCGCTGGCTCTGTGATAACCGCCACTGCCTTTACCGTAATCGTTTTTACCTTTTTTGCCTCTACCGCCTCTGCGTGAATCCGGCTTTCCGCCACCATCGAATGAAGGTGCGGGACCTGATGAGAACTTGTTGTCCCTATCTCTGCCACCGTCACGACGGGCTCCTCTGTTATCTCTGTTATCTCTGTTATCCCTGTTTGCTCCTCTGTCACCGCCTCTACCTCTGCGGTCACCGCCACCGGCGCGCAGATCAGCACCTCCGTCAGAGTGATATGCTCTGGTCTGATGTCTGTTACCCGACTGTGTCTGACCCTGCGATCCTGCTCCCTGTGCCGGTGCCTGAGAAGTCTTTTTTGGAGCTTCGCTTACAGGCTCTGCCTTCGGCTTTTCAGGTTCAGCCTCTGCCTTCTTTACTGCAGGCTTTTTCTTTGGAGCTGCCGGCTTTTCTTCTTCCTTCGGAGTCTCAGCAGCCTTTGGCTTTTCCGTACCCTTTACTTCATTTCCTTCGAACGGGATAACACCCTTTTCAAAGGACATCAAAAGAAACGGGATAGCGTTTCCCTCGATACTTGACTGCGCACTCTTCACCTCGTATCCATTCGCATTCAAAAATGCCACGAGATCCGCACTCTTTATATTTTTGTTTTGTTGCTGCATACTCCTGGCAATCTCGTAAATCCTCATTTTCGCCATTCTACGACACCTCCAAATCAATGTGTTTCTTTATGGATTTGGCAAACCCCTCATCCGTCACGGCGAGGCTTGCTCTCATCTGCTTTCCGACTGCTCTGCCCAATGTTTCCTTATCACTTATAATAATGATGGGCACATGATAATATTTACATGAATCGGTAAAGTTCTTTTTCGTTCCGGGTGATGCATCATCGGCTATTATAACCAGTCTCGCATCTCCGTCCTTTATAGAACGCTCCGTCATAAACTCACCACTCACCAGCTTTCCAGCCTTCATGGCGAGTCCGAGCGTTCCCAAAAGCTTTCCCGGATTATCCGGCTTAGTTGCATAAATCCGGTCGTTATTACCGTTTTCCTTTGGCAATCTCTTCCTCCAAATACCTGTAATGATCCTCAGAAACCTCACAGCGCAATGCGCGATTAAAAGCACCGTTTTTTTTGGCTTTTTTAAAGCATGCTTCATCACGACACAGATATGCCCCACGCCCCGACCTTGTGTTTAAGTCGGCGTATACACGGATCAGATCCTTTTGTTCCTTCTTCGATCTGCATGCGACGCACGTGCGCATCGGGATTCTCTTTATCATTTATTATTCCTCATGGAAACTGAACGCATAAGCGATTCATTTACTTTAGTATGCCTGAGACTCACTCTTTATGTCGATCTTGAACTTGGTAAGTCTTGCTGCAAGCTTGGCATTCAATCCTTCCTTACCGATAGCGAGCGAAAGCTGATAGTCAGGTACGACAACCTCCGCCTTTCTCTCTTTCTCATTCTCCTCGATCTCAACGCGAACAACCTTTGACGGGCTGAGCGCATTCTCTATGAAAATGGTCGGATCCTCGCTCCACTCTACGATATCGATCTTCTCACCGCGAAGCTCATCAACCACCGCATTAACTCTCTCACCGTTAACTCCGACGCATGCGCCTACAGCATCAACGTCCGGATCATAGCTGGTCACGGCTATCTTTGATCTCACACCCGGCTCTCTTGAAACGCTCTTTATCTCAACAGTTCCGTCCTGGATCTCAGCGACCTCATTTTTGAAAAGATGCTTTACAAATCCCTCATCACTTCTTGAGATGATAACACGGATAACACCCTTCGGGGTCTCTCTGACACCCTTTACATATACCTTTATTCTCTCACCCAGACGGAAGTCCTCTCCCTCGACCTGCTCCTGCGGAGTAAGAAGGGCATCGATCTTTCCGATGTTGATCGTATAGGTTCCGTTATTATAACGCTGTACGGTACCCGTGATTATATTGTGAGCTGTAGTCTCATACTGATTCTGAAGGATTCTCTTCTCCTCCTCACGGATCTTCTGTACTACAACCTGCTTTGCCTGCTGAGTAGCGATACGTCCGAAGTTCTTCGGTGTAACCTCGATGGAGACCGTATCTCCTTCCTTACTTCCCGGGAACTTCAACTCTGCCTCAGCGACCGAAATCTCCTGAGAATCATCCATAACCTCTTTTACGACAGTCTTGTCCATGAACACATGGAACTCTCCCGTCGAGCGATTCATATCCACGCGGACATTCTCGATTGAGGTCTTCTTCGAATCCCCATCGCCCTTTCCAAATTCTCTTTTGCACGCCATCACGAGTGAACTCTCGATCGCCTCAAAAAGGATCTCCTTATCGATCTCCTTTTCCTTTGCGAGCGCCTCGATAGCCTGGATGAATTCGCTGCGTGAATCTACTACCTCTTCCTTTTTCTTTGCCATGATATCCTCCTTAAAAATCGATCCACAGATGAATGGACGATATATCCTTTCTTTGAAACTCTGACTCTTTATCATCAAATCCGATAGTTACAACATCGGAAGCTTCATCGTATTTTTTCAGAACTCCCACAAACTCTTTTGCCGATAGCTTTTTGCCGTTCTCCTCATAGGTTATCGGCGAAAAAAGCTTGAACTCCACATCTTTTCCTATGCTTTTTAAAAAATGTTCCGGCTTCGTGAGCGCCCGCGTCAATCCCGGCGAGCTGACCTCAAGCGTATATGCTTCTCTGATGAAATCCTTTTCCTTATCTATCAGGTCACTCAGCTGCCTGCAGACATCAGCCGTATCATCAGATGTTATACCGCCTTCCTTGTCGATATAAACCCTGAGGATCTGCGTACCGCCCTCCTTGAGAAGCTCGATATCATAGAGTTCAAAGCCCCTGTCATCGAGAATGGGTACCACCAGCTCCTCGGTCCTATGCACATAGTCCATAGTCTCCTCCAAATACCCTTCACAACAAGAATGAGTGGTCTTTTTCAGACCACTCATCCAACAGTTACCATAAAACATATGTGATAATACCATATTTTACGCCATTTGTCAAGGAAAAATCCTCAAAAAGTACGATTTAATCGGCTACTTCATTCGGGATCACGGTTTCTTTTTCACGCATGTCATAATCCACATCCTCATCGATCAGTTCGAGCATGATATCCGCAAACTTCGGATCAAACTGGGTTCCCCTTCCTTTTTCGATCTCATTTCTGACCACATTCTGCGGGAGCGCACTGCGGTAACTCCTGTTTGACGACATGGCGTCGTATGAATCCGCCACCGCGATGATCCTCGCGATCTGCGGTATCCCTTCACCCGAGAACTCACCCGGATATCCCTTTCCGTCGTAGCGCTCATGATGATAGTGAGCACCTGTACAAACAAACGGATACTCGCTGATACTCGACAGGATCTGGTGTCCCATCTCCGAATGGCTTTTTATGATCTCATATTCTTCATCGGAAAGCTTGCCTTTTTTGTTGATAATACTGTTCGGCACACCGATCTTTCCTACATCATGAAGGAGTCCGGCATAGTAGACCTTGCTGCATTCATCCTCTGACAGACCGTATCTCTGTGCGATCCTCATCGAGTACTCCGCCACTCGCAAAGAATGCCCGTGTGAATACGCATCTTTGGCATCTATGGCATTTACAAGAGCTGTCGCTGTCTGTCTGAAGAGTTTCTTGGTCTTTTTATTGCTGGCTTTGAGCAGATCCAACTCCAGATCGCGCTGCTTCATTATCGTTTTGTTTCTCTGATATATAAAAATGATCGCAAGAACGGTGACCATATTTGTAAAAAGACCGGGAATGATCGACAATATATGCTGAGCGAATATACCCACAAGCATAACAGGAAAACCTGAAAGCGACAATATCAGTGCAACGATAAAGCCAAGCTTTTTGTAATAAACCACCATGAAGATAAGACATATGTTGGCAAACGAAGAAACCACGCCTGTGAACGCGGTGATCGAAACCTGACCACCAAACAAAAATACACTTCCGCCTGTCCTCGACACGATGAATGTAAAGACACTGGCCATGACGTTAAAGATGATCAGAAATACAAACATCACCTTTGACGGCTTAAGGATGGTCAGATTATCCGACTCCAGTATCTCCATTTCCAACTCTTCCATGCGTTTTCCCCCTTCGCAAAATGCGACCTATATTATTTTATCAAAATGATTAAGACATTTCAAGTTAAAAAAATACCGATAACCGTGTAAAAAACACGGAAATCGGTAATCAGAATAGTCCGTAGGGGAATCGAACCCCTGTTTCTGCCGTGAGAGGGCAGCGTCTTAGC
>CAMVOY010000057.1 GCA_947169235.1 uncultured Lachnospiraceae bacterium
CGCCTTTTCTCCAAAGGTCCGTATCGATTTCGTTCAGTTCCTTTACAGAGATTGCGCCGTCATTGATGACAAACTCTGCAACCTGCTTCATGATCTCAACCTGATCTTCCGTCAGGACACGTTGTTGCTGTCCGCAGTACAGAGCAAAACGCTTTGCATATCCGCTGATCAGGCTTGTAAGCTTCTGATTTTTCTTATATGCATACCGGACAATCTGGATCAGGTTTGTCAGAGCATTTACATTTGTCTTCACATCCAGCTCATCCACGTTCCCTTCAGTATCCAGCACCTTATAATTCTTCCATATCTGGTACACGCCATACTGTCTGCTTTCAGACAATAGTCTGTCTCGAAGCTCACTGAGCATAGAGTGCGTAATAACGGTATCTTCGGAATTATAAATGATACGCAGCGCCTCTATGCTATCTTTATTGTCGTCCAGGTATTTCTCAAAGTTCTCGATGAAGCCCTTTGCCGTTTCTTTAGAGAATCCGGCATAAATGAGTTCATCAGGATCTTCTTCCGTGTTCACGATGTATCCGCGCTGCATTTCAAGAAGCTTGTTCCTGGCTGCGATGTTACTGATCAGACTGTAGATCAGTGCCATACGTTTCGTATTATCGTGAGACGGATCAATGTACTCGAACTCTATCAGCAGCCCATCGTCCGTCGCCTGCTGGATATTCCCTGCAATTGTCCTCGGAGCAAAGCCATAGGTCGTAATGAAATAATCCAGATGCCTGCCAAACAACGCATTATCCTCATACCGTCTATTGATGGTTGAGCAGTAATCTCTGAGTAGCCACAGGTTCTCATCACTCAGTTCATTGTGTGCCAAATGCTCCAAAAGATGCTCTAATGATAAAACCTTATACTTTGGTCTCGGACCCGGGCCAGGAGGCGGAATAATCTTGTCATGCTCCGTCACGCCCACACCATCAACGATGTAATAGCATTCTTTTGTATTGGCGTTCGGCGTAACCTCACGCAATTTATCATCGCTGATTACACGGCATCCACGCCCCTTCATCTGTGTATAGAGCACATCTGAACGGACATCCTTCATGAAAAGAACTACTTCCAACGGTTTTACATCTGTACCGGTCGCAACCAACGTTACCGTAACAGCAATCCTGAAATCCTTCTCTGTCCGTAGATCTCTGATCAGCCCGTTGGAATCACCGGATGAATAAGTGATCTTCTGTACAAAATGCTCCGGGCACTCATGATCTTCAAACTCATCCTTGAATACATCTTTCACACCTTCCACGATCTCGGAAGCATGATTATCGTCTTTTGCAAATATTAAAGTCTTCGGGATGTACTCCCAGCTTTTTTCACGCTCCGGGTACAGTTCCTCATAGATTGCCTTCTTATATGCAGTCAGTACCTTCCTGATCTGATCTCTATTCACAACAGAACGGTCAAGCTGCATATTGTCATAATCAATCCGTTGCGGTGCATCATACGTTGTGGTCTCTCCGGTCTTACGGACTGTCTCCGTAACCTTCGTACCGGATCTGATAGCTCCACCGTGCTCCGTAATCTCAGTGGCGATACGGTAAACACGTGACGGAACATTAACGCCGTCAACTACGGATTCATCATAGGTGTATTCTTCGATGATGTTGTTATTGAAGAAAGCATATGCTTCCGGAGTAGGTGTTGCCGTAAGTCCCAAAACCTTTGCACCGGAGAAGTAATCCAGAACGGCTCTCCACTTGCCATAGATAGATCTATGGCATTCATCAACAATGATGAACTGGAAGTGATCCGGAGGAAGCTTAAGATCATCACCAAGCGTGACGACTTCCTTCGTTTCCTTCTCTTCGTCCGTCATGGTCTTTTCGTCTTCAGCATCTTCGCTGTCATCCGAAAGAGCTTGACCTGTAAGCACGGCAAAAAGTTTTTGAATGGTCGAAATAACGATATCTGCCTTTATATCTTTTTCCTTCTTCAGACGTTTAATCTCATACAGAGAGCTCATTTCAACCTGACCTTCAGTACGGTCAAATTGACTGAACTCAGCTTCTGTCTGTCTTGCAAGATTATTCCTGTCTACAAGGAAAAGGATCCTCTTTGTAGGTGTATAGTTCAGAAGTCTGTAGCTTGCAAGGCAAGCCAGATAGGTCTTTCCGGAACCGGTCGCAAGAATGGCAAGATTTTTCTTCTTCCCTTCCTTCATCGACTTTTCAAGCTCGATCTCTGCATTGTACTGGCAGTCGCGAAGACCTTTTCTTTCCAATCTTGGAAGAGCGCCGAATTCCGACACCTGGTTGATGAGAGAAAGCATCTTCTTTGGAGAATGCATCTCTGCCAGCTCCACATACTCCCCGTCCGGATCTGTCAGCATATTCTTGAAATAAATCTTCTTTCCGTTTGCCATATAAACAAGCGGAATAAGCCCTTGATACCACAGACCATACCAGTTCTGCGGACCTCTTGCATAATCCTCAGCCTGCTTTTCTACCTCTGGTCCCAGAGGATTTTCTTCACGCTTTGCTTCGACAACAGCTATAGCCTTATCATCGACAAATAGCAGGTAATCACTCTCTGTGTTTCCTTGCATCAAAGCTTCTTTCACAGCTGAGGTGGACTTCGGGACATACTCATTTCGCGAAACAATGTCCCAGCCAGCATTTATAAGCTGCTTATCGATCTTTTCTCGTGCTCGTTCTTCAGGCAGCATAAGCGGCACTTCCTTTCTTTAAAAGTTCCCATCACATATCTATCTTCATAATATCCGTAGGACTAAACAATCTATCCTTAAACTCTATGATCTTTTTATTCTTCAACTCATAGTCATAAATAGACGCCACAATAATCTGATGTTTCGGATAGTCTCTCTGGATTATCTGTAACATCTTTTCAACTGTACCGTGTTCAACCTCTCTTCCTGTCGGAGAATCCAGAACTATAGGAAGAATAATCCCAGTCTTTTCTTTAATTAGCCTTATATAAGCCATTTTGAAAGAGAAAACAACCTTATGAAGTATTGTTCCTGACAGCGATTTCAAATCATTGGTAAAAATATAATCCTTATTCGCCTCAACGTATGTTTCGTCGACTTCAAGTTCTTTTGCATACGCACTAATACAGTTATGGAGTTCTATCACCACACCGTTATCCTTTTTTGTCATTTCACGTATTTGTTCTTGAAGTTTTTGTTTTTCTCTCTTTAACTGATCAATTATTCTTTGTGTTGCAATAGCGTCTACACTTATTTTTTTGATATCTGAATCAAATGCCTCTATAGCTGTTTGAACCTTGAAAAGACGCTCTTCTTTTACTTTTTTCTTTTCTAAAGATGCTATTCTTCTATTTATCTCTTCAAGATTTGCTGCCAACATTTCTCTTCGTGCAGTCAAAAGCTCTATATTATCAATAAACCCTACCAAAGTATCTTGTGTAACGGGTATCTCGTCTCCTGCGGGTGTTTGAACAGTCAATTTCATATCAGTTATATAGTCCACTAACAGTTTATTCTTGCGCAGGATACTTTTTATCTGTTTCAGTTCGTCTGTTATAGGTTCTTTTTCTACTTTTAGAACCTCAATTTGACGATCTATCACCTCATCCGGAGCATCATACTCTATATCTTCACCGACTTCATGTATTGCTTCCTGGTATTCTGCAACAGAATGCATATACTCATATTTCTTAATCTGCCGCTTGACCGCTTCCAACTGGAGCAATTCGTCTGCACACTTCTTACCACCAAGTCCTCTGACAAGAGCTTCAATATTGAAAGGAATATTTCCAATGACCTTTCCTCTGTTTAGTAATGTCCATCCCTTTTCCTGATCCATATAACATGCACCCAAAAGGTTATCCAGTATATCTTTGTTATTACAACTTGTCAGTTTTGCATGAATCTCATACCAATCAGTAGGTAATGAATAATCCAGCTGGTTACTTCCATCATCTATTGACAGAAATGAATTTCGACGATATAACTTGTACAATGTACCGTTGTTCTCAATTGTCATCCAGAATTCCATTCCATCAAACTTCATCCCCTTTGTACTTGGAACAGGATAACCAAGAGCATAAAAAATTGCTCTTAAAAATGTTGTCTTTCCCGCAGAATTCTTATGACTGAATATAATATTGACCGCATCAGAAAAATATACAGTTTTCTTAAAAAAGCCCTCTTTCAAGGTGAACTCTATTATTTTCACAGATTAACACCTCTCTTTATATCTCGAATATACTCTCTCTGGGTAAGTATCCGATAAAGGATAATCTTAACCAAAGACTCTTTTATATCGTCATCGGCATCTATCATATTCACGACATCCAAGTATTCACCCCAGGAATCAGCAACATACTGCTTCTGTGACTTTTTAGATTTTCTAAAATCAGAGAGAACTCGAGATATTATTTCATAGCTCATCGTGTTTTGATTGATAATCATTCGATACTTTCGTTTGATTTCTCCAATCTCTTCATCATCAAAATCCTTTTTATACTCACTTGCCGCTGTCTTATCCACGATAAGCACAATAAGAGGCCAAATCATCCTTTCTTTCGATACAGAAATGCTTGTATCACTTAATGTAGCATTTTGGAAAAGATCTCTCTGCCAGATTTCCATTATTTCCGAGTTTATCCCCGGTACATCCACGTGCACATCAGCAAGAAACTCATTAATACATGCTTGTATTTCCTTATAACGATTTTTCAAATCGTTTCCATAAAAGGGAATTACACGAATATCAAATTTCTGAAGATCAAGTTCGGAAAATCCATTGCTCTTTACAATTTCTTTGATTTTCTTTTGAGCGACATCCGGTAATTCATCAAAGTATAGATGCGTTCTTCCCGTAAAATAACTCAGTGTTCGTTGATTATTAAAAGGATTTGCAGAATTGGTAACATACGAAAATAGATTTCCGTCACCATTTTTCGCCGCATCACTTAATGTTTCCAATGCTTTGGTAAGCTTTGCAATAACATTCGAAGTGTCATCAGGCTTTTCAACTGCCTTTGCTTGCGCATAAACCTTCAACTGATTTTGAAGAGTAATCTCTATATCTTCATCTGCGCCTTCAACTCGAACACGTTTAGCATCTTTTATGTTCTCCAACATAAGAAGAATTGCGGAGTTAACCTGAAAATCCCATCCAAAAGCTGATGCTGATGCATTTCTATTACTCATTTTCAGGGGCCTCCTTTCCACTCACATTCATACAATTTAAGGTGACCGTTTTTACCGTTTTTTTACCGTTTTACCGTTGATTTTCAACCGTTCGTTTTTACCGTTCGTTTTTACTCGTATTTTTACCGTATTTTTACTTTCACCCATATTATGCATCACATATCTGTCCAAATGTCTGGACACAACGATGCCTTCTCACGCTTTCTCTGAAACATACCATTTTTCGTCGTTTTTTCACATATCCCATCATCTCACAACAACATTTATATTATACACCTTTTGATAGGAAAAGTAAAGAATGAGCCCTATACAAAATCAAAAAGAGCCCCCGGACAAAATCTAAGGACTCTTCCCATTATTAATACAATGATCTGCATTCGCCTATGCGGTTCACGCCTTCTGTGCATGGCTTCCGAAGGAAGACATTTAGCTACCTGTGCGGCTGCCAGCAAAACGGAGGTATCGGGATAAGTCTTCCGAGTTCATTATTTCCATGCATCTCCGGCATTTCAATCATTTTTAATTTCCTTTTGTTCATACTCGTCCGCAATCTTTTCAAGCTTGATAAAATCAGATGATCGACGCACAAGGTTTCTGCTTTTCTCCGGAGTCTTCGTCACTAAATCATAAACCTTATAACTAAAGCGGGTAACGCCCAAAAGCGTTGCCCGCCATCATTCCTTTTTGCCGGTAGGGATCCCGTCTGATATAGTTCCCATTTGTTTTATATGGTAGGGCTCCCATCTGATATAACTCCCATTTGTTTTATATGGTAGGGCTCCCATCTGATATAGTTCCCATTTTGCCTGGCAAGGAAACCAGTCGTATCCCTCGATACGCCTTAATTCTACTACGCAAAATTCATCATGTCAAGAGAAATTTTCTCCCTATACTTGAAACATTGCCAACCCACGCAGTCAGGCTCCGTTGAAGACATGTCTGACAGACACTTGCCGAACAAGGTCAGACGAGAGGTACCTGTCGATATGCCCGTTCCCGAGGAACATGTTTGAGCGTCAGTTTCGAAGAGCCGATAGGAGTCACGCGAGATGACGCGTGACGAGTGTCGGGTCGCACGAAACAAGCGAGTTTGACGAGGGCGGGCATGAGGTATCGACAGGTGCGTCGAGTCGACCGACGTTCGTGCGTCTGGCAGGCATGACTGTCAACGGAGCCGACTCGAGTGACATGTAACACGTAGCAATCTAAGTTCGGTCATCGCTTGCGCTATGACTGAGGGCGGAACTGAGGGATAGACAGGTACATCGAGTCGACCGGCGTTCGTGCGTCTGGTAGACATGTCTGTCACCTGAGCCGACACATAACAGATATTTAAGTTTGTATAAACCTCACAAAAATCCCTCTCTTTTTCATTTTTTCATTTTTTACCGATTTGTCATTTAGACATCGAATCCTACCATTCAGACAAAGAATAGGGCGTGATACGTCGGTCGGGGTACATATGTACTTGTGCACTTTTCACAAATTTGACCCGCTTTCTACACTTGTCTACAATTTGACATTCATCTCGTAGTCTGTTATTTTATTTCCCAACACATCTTTTTTACTCTGATTTTCCCGATTCTATGACGTTCCATTAGCGATGCAGTTTCAAACAACAAAGGAGTTGCGCTCTTATGCAAGAGAGAGAAATCGTGGGGTATCTAACCAAGCAAATCATAGATATGCTTTCACTCGAAGCAGAAGCTGATACTCCAATTTTCATTTCTGAATCAAATACAAAACACATTCGGGATGCTCACCCAGACGCTTATTTCAAATACTATGACAATCTTTCCGATATTATTGAGTACCCGGATTACGTCGGCATTGCCGGAGTACATACACCCTCTATTGAGTATATCAAGAGATATGAGGTCAATAATGAATTGGTCAATGTAGCCGTAAGAACCTCCAAATCCGGAGTATACTATCTTAGATCATTATTTGTCATAGAAGAAGGAAGATTGAACGATTATTTGAAAAAAGGCTATTTGCATACGCTTGACAAATAGCTCGGTAAATGATATATTGATTACAGATAATAACAATATCTGAGGACGGAACAGGCAGCCGTCACCCTCGATGGAGATGCTGGATTGCCACCCAGCCTATATTGTTATCGGTGGACCCCATAGAGATATGGGGTCCTTTTTTAGACATATTCAGGCAGCAAAAAAACGGCACCCATCGGATGCCGTTTTCTCATTTTACATTTTTAATCATCCCTGTGAGATGGCGCCTGTCGGGCAAACTGCCTCGCAAGAACCGCAATCAAGGCAGCTATCTGCGTTGATCTCATACTGAGTATCTCCCTGCTCGATTGCTCCTGCCGGACACTCGCCAGCGCAGGTTCCACAGCTGATGCATGCGTCAGAAATTACATAAGCCATAATCATATCCTCCTGTTATTCTAGTTTATTGTATCCCGCATCATAGGCGGACACAATTATCATGTTTGCTACATGAAATAAGATAACACATTTTTCACTAAAATGCAAGTAAAAAATGTCCCGAAAGTGCCTAATTTTGGTTAGTTAGCGCTTACTATGGGTAGTTAGTTACGGCTTACTATTCCCTTATTATTCTATCAACCAAGTCTGTCCTGCAGCTCTCTTGTAAGACTCTCATAACCGGGCTTGCCGAGAAGCGCGAACATGTTCTTTTTGTAACTCTCCACGCCCGGCTGATCGAACGGATTAACACCGAGCATATATCCGCTCACACCGCAGGCATACTCGAAGAAATAGAACAGCTCTCCAAGGAAGAACTCATTTTTCTCCGGAACCTTTATAACGAGGTTAGGTACGTTGCCATCGGTATGTGCCAACTGAGTTCCCTTCATCGCGGATTTGTTGATGAAATCCATGGTCTTGCCGGCGAGATAGTTAAGGCCGTCAAGATCCTTGCTTTCCTCACGGATAGTGATATCCATAGGCGGTGTCTCGAGCTCGAGAACAGTCTCGTACATAAGTCTCGATCCATCCTGGATAAACTGTCCCATAGAGTGAAGATCAGTCGTAAAGTCTACGGATGCAGGGAATATACCCTTCTGATCCTTGCCCTCGCTCTCTCCGTAAAGCTGTTTCCACCACTCTGAAATATAGTGGAATGACGGCTCATAGTTTGCGAGAACCTCGATCGATTTTCCTTTATTGTGAAGGATGTTACGTACCATAGCGTACTTCATCGCGTCATTTTTATCTGTTGCAGTGTTGAGGCAGAGCTCTCTCATGCTCTGTGCACCCTCCATAAGCTTGCTGATATCAGCGCCGCTCACTGCTATCGGGAGAAGACCTACTGCAGTAAGGACTGAGAAACGTCCTCCTACATCATCAGGTACAACGAATGTCTCATATCCCTCTTCTGTTGAAAGGACTTTCAGAGCACCCTTTGCTCTGTCTGTCGTCGCATAAATACGCTTTGCAGCCTCTTCCTTACCGTACTTGTTCTCGAGCATCTCCTTGAAGATACGGAATGCGATCGCAGGCTCTGTAGTCGTGCCTGACTTACTGATAACGTTTACTGAGAAATCCCTGTCACCGATAGTCTCGATCAGCTGAGAAAGATATGTTCCGCTGATGGAGTTTCCTGCGTAGTAGATCTCCGGAGTTCCTCTCTTGGATTTGTCGAGAGAATTGTAGAAGCCGTGACGCAAAAACTCGATAGCAGCTCTCGCGCCGAGATATGAGCCTCCGATACCGATCACGATCAGCACATCCGAATCAGATTTGATCTTTTCTGCTGATTTTTTGATACGGTCAAACTCCTCCTTATCATAATCAATCGGAAGGTCGATCCATCCGAGGAAATCGTTCCCTGCGCCGGTCTTTTTCTCCAGAGTCTCTCGCGCTGCATCCGCAGCTGCCTTCATCTGAACTACCTCATCATCACGGATCACTCCCGAAGCGAGTGAATAGTCAAAAGTTACATGCTTGTCCATTTTTTGCTCCTTTCAAGGTAAATATACCTTCGCTATACTATCACTTTTTACATACACTGTCAATGATATCCGCTATTTTTTTAACGGCATCCCCATGACCGCCTTTTTTCATTGCTTCGACGTATTCATCCTTTTTCTCCCAGGTTGTCCTTACTGCCGTAAGCAACGTCTCATCCGTCATATCCTCCTCCCTGAGGAGATATGAATATCCCTGTCTTTCAAAGGACTCTGCATTCAGTATCTGATCTCCACGACTGGCTTCCAGCGAAAGCGGTATCAGTATATTCGGCTTACCGAGAGCCGCCAGCTCGCATATTGCGTTCGCTCCCGCTCTCGAGATCACCATATCCGCTGCCTTCATCAGATCCTTGAGTTCTTTCTGGATATACTCGAACTGCACATACCCCTTTGTTCCGACCAGCGACTCATCGAGCTTTTCTTTTCCACAAAGATGAACCACCTGGTAGTCCTTTAACAGCTCCGGAAGGATGGCTCTCACTGCTTCATTCACGCGGACAGACCCAAGGCTTCCTCCGATTATCATGATCACCGGCTTGCTATCGTCAAACCCGCAGAAATCAAGACCTGCCTTTTTGTCCCCCTCAAAAAGCTCCTGACGGATCGGAGACCCTGTAACCTGAGCCTTGCCCTCGGGAAGATGTTTTACCGTCTCGGGGAAGTTGGTACATATCACGTCCGCAGACTTGATACACAGCCTGTTTGCAAGTCCCGGTGACATATCGGATTCGTGGAGAACACACGGTATGTGTTTCTTTGTGGCCGCCCTTACGAGCGGTACCGTCACAAATCCTCCCTTCGAGAAAACCACATCGGGGTTTATCTCCTTGAGAAGCTTTTTCGACTCATTATATCCTTTTAGGATACGGAAAGGATCGGTGAAATTCTTTACATCGAAGTATCTTCTGAGCTTACCTGACGAGATTCCGTAGTAAGGCACGTCGAAATTCGACATGATCTCCTTTTCCATACCATCTTTCGATCCGATATAAAAGATCTCATATCCTCTTTTTTTGAGTTCCGGCATAAGCGCTATATTCGGAGTCACATGCCCCATGGTACCTCCGCCGGTCAGTATTATTCTCTTTTCTGCCATATATCAACCCTCAGTCCATCGCTGCCTTTATCTCGGAAGCGATCACATCCATATCGGACGGCATCTCTCCCGGTACCCATTTCATGTTTACGGTGTCACCGACAAACCTCGGTACCACGTGTATATGCAGATGAAATACACTCTGGCCGGCCGCCTCACCGTTGTTCTGAAGGATATTCACGCCGTCGCAGTTGTATGCTTTTTTGACTGCTTTCGCTATCTTTTTCGCAACACAGATAGCCTTTTTCAGATCCTCATCCGGGATAGTAAAAACATTCTCGGCATGAACCTTGGGAAGCACTATCACATGTCCTCTCGCAGCAGGATTCACATCGAGGATCGCCTTTACATCGTCATCCTCGTATACCGTCGTAGATGGGATCTCGCCTGCGATAATCTTACAAAAAATACAATCACTCATAGTTCCTCTACCTCCACATCGTTAAACCTGAAAAGACTGTCAAAGTATCTGACCATGGTAAAGTTTCCGTTTACTGCAGGCATATCGCCCCGCATGAACGCTCCCTGGAATGTCTTTTCTCCGTCCAGTATGTCGCGGAACACCTCGGTACGGACCTTTGCGGTCACGTCAGGCTTACCGTTTTTCGGAGCGGTCCCAAGAGAAACGCGCTGTACATCCAGGTCTTCTTTGTTTACCTCTATGATCAGCGATGAGTTCTCATCAGTCAGATCGAGCTGATAGATAACTTCAACATCATCGGCCGGATAAAAATGCTCCTTCAACGCCTCGATGTATTCGTCCTTCTTCGGAGCCTCACCAACCATTCCCTTGAACAGGTTCGTCAGCTCCTCGATATCCTCTTTTTGTTTCTTTACGTATTCGTCATTGGAAACATATACTGACAGCTGCTCGCTCTCCTGCGGTGTGAGCGGGAGAGTAGGCGATCTGAGCACAGTTTTCATAACCTGCATGTTTGAGTTAGGGAATCCGGTCTGATGCTTGGATATGGTCCTGTAAAAATTCTCCGTCTTTTTCTCGATCATCAGGTTGTATTCAGCATCCGTCTCGAACTCAACATGATTCTCAACATAAGCGCAGATACCTTCGCAAGGAACTCCTCCGAGCATCTCCCATGCGCGGATCAGCGAAAACTCAGCCTCTCTCTCCCCATAGTTTGTTGCCATCACGACAGGGAGCATGTAGATCTTTTTGATCTCCTCTTTGTCTCCGTAGAGCCAGCATGCATCCAAAAACTGCTGTAAAAATCCCCCTATGCCGAACCACTCAACGGACGCTGCCAGGATCACGGCATCCACACCCTTTAGAGTCTTGGGCATCACCATGATGCTGGATTTCTGTTCAAAAAGGTTGTATCTGTCTACGGAAACCTGAAGCTCGTCGAGGACTTTGGTGATACGCTCGATCACAAAGATAGTCGGGTCATCGATGAGCCCTCGTCCTCCGTAGTATATGTTTACTCTCATATGTAGCCACCTCGTAAAATGATCAATCTACACAAGCCTATATATTATAGCATATTACCACCTGAGTAGCAAGTAAATTTGCAAAAAAAGACACGCACACCGAGTTGATTCCGGCATGCGCGTAAGGCTTGTGATTTACCTGCTGTACGATACTCGCATATCCCGCTTTCCCAAGGTCATGATCAGACACAACAAAGCCCCGAACACGAATCCTCCAAGGTGAGCCATATGGTCGATCGAAGGATCCACGAATCCACTGTAAAGGCTCAGTGCCATGTAGATCAGATAACGGATGACCTCGGTCCCCCTACGTCCGCGATTGCCTCTGATGACCAGGATCAAAAGTGCACCGGACAGACCGAATATGGCTCCCGAAGCTCCTGCCGAGACACTCGGATCTCCGCTGCTCAGATTGTAGATAAGTGAAGCGACTCCTGCTACTATTCCCGAAAGGAAATACAGAGTAAAGAACCTCAATCTTCCGAGTACAAGCTCAGTCGCATACCCCAATACCAGAAGCGAGATCATGTTGTTGAACAGGTGATCCCATCCGAAATGAAGGAAAAAATGCGTGATCAGGCGATAGTACTCGTGCCCGTCCATGATCAGGGGTTCGTAGGATGCCCCCATTTTTATCATGTATTCTGTGTCAAGTGAGGAGCCCTTTGTCTCGCAAAAGAAAAATACTCCGACATTTATCACTATCAGTATAAGAGTCACCCACGGGACACTTTTTAGCATCGCCGAATAATCAGTATTTCTTTCGTTCGGCATATGTTCACCTCTTTTCAGAACGAGCCCCGATCCGCAAAGATCGGGGCCCCTTTGTTTCAATCATTGACTCGCTTTGTCTTTCATGTGCTCTATAAATACGGTTTTGTTATTCGCACCGTTCATGGTACTGTCAGTCGTCTCAAAGTGTCTGATCTTATTATCCTGAGCGGTTATGTTGGTGACATTTATCTTCGTTTCCGATTCAAAATGGTGCCTTGCATCCGTATTTCGGTATTTACCGTAGATCGAGAAACCTATGATGGCTGCCACGATGATCGGTAATCCCAGGATAACGAGCTTAACCCAGCTCTCGATATCCCATGTTTTCATTACTCCGAATACGATTCCTGCTGCCGCTGCCTCAAGGATGATGCCTATCGTCAGTATCACGGACCACATTCTTCCGAGATTGAGCGGTACGCTTCCGACTGTCTCACTCGTTCTCGCATTAACCGCAACATAGTGTGTAAGCTGATTTGACTGGCCGGGGTTCTGAACGTAGCTGTAAAGCCATACCGGGAGATAAGCTGCGAGCCATTTTTCTCCCTGCTTATTTACGTTCACATTGTCCCAGCGGACTCCACGGTCATACTGCTTGACACTTCCATTCAATGCGAACTTGATTGCTTCCTTCTCCTGTGAATCTACCACAGGCTGAAGGTCTGATTTGTTCACATCACGCTTCTCCGATGTGAATCCTTTGAGATAGTTCGAATCATATTTGACCGAATTCTCTGTATCGAAAGGCAGGATCGCGTTGATGATGTTGTTCGTCTCACCCTTTGTGGATGCGCCTTCACGTCTCGAGCTACTCTCCACGGTCAGGTCATCGATCTCGACATCACACTCACGCTGTACGGAGTAGCTGTCTACTTTGTAGACGGTTTCCGTATTGTCATCGCTGATCTTTCTGGTGTAGGATCCGGTCTTGATCTCGCCCTCACCCGAGAAGGTAGCGTGGCCCTTCATATCTACAAGCATGTACGGGAAGTACACACCCATGATGTTATCTGTGGTGAACTCGGACTTAAATGTCTTGTTTGCAAAGAACTGTCTCTCACCTACATATTTTGAAATAAGTCCCTCCGCTTCCTGTTTCTTCATCTTGAACGGAAGCACCACGTCAGGAACAGCGCCGTTTGGCACTTTTGAGTTTACTGACAATGTATTACGACACCAGTGACAACGTGCCTGCGTAGTCTCAGCCAGGTTGATAACGACCTCAGCTCCGCAGCTTGAACACTTAAGTGTCATGGTCTGATCATCCTCAGCATTGCTTATGTCCGCTGCACCCGTACTTACCTGCTCACCATGAAGGTCACCCACTCCCGAAGCCATATCATCGAGAGATTCTGCCTTGAAGGTGGTTCGGCAGAAGTTACAGCGAAGCTCACCGGTCGCAGCATTAAGACTGATATCCGTGGCACCGCACTTCAGGCATTTGGTCTGTCCGTCTTTAGCGGCGTCATTGGTCTCAAATGTTGTTGTATTCTCTTCCATAAAAATCTCCTTATCAGATTCCGAGGTATTTCGCTTTCGCAGCATCGAACTCTTCCTGAGTGATGACTCCC
>CAMVOY010000058.1 GCA_947169235.1 uncultured Lachnospiraceae bacterium
GTCTTGTCAAGGCATAGAGTATTTACACGAGCGAGAGCCTCTATAGCCTCCATCTCCTGCACCAACGCACGTTTACCCGCGAGCCTTCCCACCCCCAGGATAAACGAAATGGATGTCAGTAACACCAGCCCCTCCGGGATCATTCCAAGCACTCCCGCTACGGTGTTCACCAGAGAATCACTCATTCCCGCATGCGCTCTGAAATACTGTATGCAAAACAGAGCCGCACCTATCGGGATGAGCGCGAAGGATACATAACGTATGATGCGATTGATCGCATCCTGCATCTCCGAAGACGCACGTTTCTTCGTACGCGCTTTCTCTACGAGTTTCGATGCATAGTTATCCTCGCCCGTATGGATGATGACAGCAGCTCCGCCTCCGGCTACGATATGAGTACCGGAGAACAGCTCGTCGCCTATATTTTTGTGGACGGGTACACTCTCACCTGTGAGCATGGACTCATCAACCTCCATACCCTCGGACACCAGCACCGTCCCATCGCATACTATCTGATCACCGGCCACCAGCCTGAGCACCTGCCCCACGGTCAGTGACTCATTCGGGACCTCCTCTATCTGTGCTGCCGATATAAGCTCGGGATCCGTCGTCCCCGGATCTACCTTTACCACCCTCGCCTTCGTGGCGGTCAGCACACTCAAACGGTCGATAAGCTTTTTCACGCGGAGCTCCTGGACGATCCCGATAAGGGCATTGGATACGACCACGCCCATAAACAATATATTTTTATACTGTCCGGAAATCAAAACGAGCACACACAGGACCAGGTTCAAAAAGTTGAAATAGGTCAATGTATGTGCTGCTATGATCTGAGACACACTTTTTGTTTTTCTCATTCTGACACTCCATTATTAACTGACAAAAGAAAAACCAAATATACTTAAACTGCTTATGATAATACCTGCCAGGACCACTCCTCCCATTGCCGCAGCGACTGTAGGTTTGAACTTCATATCAAGTATCGAGGCTCCCAGAGTCCCGGTCCACGCTCCCGTGCCCGGCAACGGGATCCCTACGAACACAAGCAGTGCGAAGAAAAGACCTTTCCCCGCCTTATCTTCGAGCTTCTTTCCTGCCCTGTCTCCCTTTTCAAGTATCCAGGTAAACAGCTTTCCGATGAGCTTTTTATCCGCCCCCCACTCAAGTATCCATCTCGCAAAAAGATATACAAAAGGAACAGGGATCATGTTGCCGATCACGCAGATAACATATGCCCATATCATCGAAAACTCAGGATGGATCGCATCGTAATAGGCAGCCAGTATGAGCGCTCCCCTCAGCTCCACGATCGGAACCATCGACACCAAAAATATGATCAAATACAAACTAAACATACTGAATCAAAAAACCTTTCATTAAATGGTATTATTTTCCGTTTTTTCTTCTCTTCCACTCATTATCCTGCGAAGCACGAACAGCGTAATGAACATCAGCAGCAAAGTGATGGGAAGTGAGATAAGAGCGGCTTCACTTTCCGTCAGATATCCTATTATACCCGCGATCAAAAATCCCACGGCACTCACCGCCGCTGCAGTAAGCGCATAAGGCAGCTGCGTCGAGACATGATTCACATGATCCGACTGTGCTCCCGCCGAGGCCATGATCGTCGTATCGGATATCGGCGAACAGTGGTCTCCGCACACGGCACCTGCAAGGCAGGCTGATATCGAGATCGCAAGCATGTGATATGTCTCTGCGGAGCCAAACACGCTGCATACGATCGGGATAAGTATGGCAAAGGTTCCCCAGCTCGTCCCTGTTGAGAACGCAAGGACCAGAGCCACCACGAATACGATCAAAGGCAGGAACATCTGCAGGCTTCCCGCGGATGAGTTTACCATATCATATACAAACTCCTTCAGTCCCAGAAGACCCGTCATACCCGAAAGAGTCCATGCCAGTGCAAGTATCAGTACGGGTGCTGCCATAGTCTTGAAACCTGTTGCGATGCAGCCCATAAACTTCATAAATGTAAGTGAACCCCTGATCATATAAAACGCAAAGCTTATCAATAACGTTGTCATACTTCCGAGTACGAGTCCTTTTGACGCATCGGCATTTGCGAACGCATCGATGAAGTTCTCTCCCTCGAGGATGCCTCCGGTATAGATCATACCGAGTATACAGCACACGATAAGAACGATGATAGGGAACACCAAATCTATAACATGTCCATCCGTACGAGCCTCTTCCTCGTTTTCCTTAACATCGCCGTAGGGACGAGCGGACGTGGTGAAGAGGTCGCCCTTCATGGCATTTTTCTCGTGAACACTCATCAGACCGAAATCAAACTTCTTTATAGTGATATATATGATCATAAACAGAGTTGTAAGCGCATAGAAGTTGTAGGGGATTGTAGTCAAAAACATCGAGAATCCGTTGATACCCGAATCCTGCGGAACACTCGAGGTGACCGCTGCCGCCCAGCTCGATACCGGCGCGATGATGCAGACCGGCGCAGCCGTCGCATCGATCAGGTACGCTAGTTTTGCACGGGAGGTCTGGTGACGGTCCGTGATCGGACGCATGACAGAGCCCACCGTCAAGCAGTTGAAATAGTCGTCAACGAATATGAGTACACCGAGCACAACCGTCGCCAGCTGAGCTCCGACTCTGGTCTTGATATGCTTCGATGCCCAGTGTCCGAAAGCTTGTGAGCCTCCGGCCTCGTTCATCAAAGCGACCATGATGCCGAGCAGTATCAGGAACACAAGAATACCCATATTCCATGTATCTGACAATTTACTGATTAGTCCGGCATCTTCTTTGTAAAGCATTGTATTAAGCCCTAATTCGAGATTTCCATTGGAGTAAAGCAAAGCTCCGATGATGATACCGAAAAAGAGAGACGAGTAAACCTCCTTGGTTATGAGCGCCAGTATGATGGCCGCAAGAGGAGGAATGATAGCTACAAACGTCGAGTACACAGCCGGCTGATATGTCTCAGGATCCACCGTCCCCGGCATGATAAATGTCATCACGACAAGGCCCGCCACGATCAAAAGACCTATGATAGTCAGGATCCTCTGACGATTTTTGTAACGCCTTCTCTTCTCTTCTTTACTTAGGTTATCTTTCATCTTTCTTACTCCTTCCGGGAATCTGCGCCAGAATAATAGCCACAAACATAAGAATACATCCGCACATCTCACGTGCGCTCATCAGCTCTCCGAGAACTATCCATCCGGAAAGCACCGAGAATACGCTCTCCATACTCATGATCAGTGCAGCCACTACAGGATTCAGATGTCTTTGCGTGATGATCTGAAGTGTGAACGCCACCCCTGACGAAAGTATACCCGCGTACAGTATCGGCATCCACGCCTGTGTGATCGGTCCAACCTGAGGCTCCTCAAAAATGAACATGAGGACCGTCGATATCACCGCCGTCACACCGAACTGTATACAGCTCATCGTTACCGAATCCGCACCGTCTATAAATCTGTCGACTGTCAGGATATGGAACGCAAACAGCATCGCGCACACGAGCATCAGGGCGTCTCCCACATTCAGCGTAAGGTCAGTCCCCTTCATGCACAAAAGGTACAGCCCCGCGACCGCGAGCACTACCGAAAACCACGTTTTCCATGTGGTCTTCTTTTTCAAAAATATCCCGAATATCGGTACAAAAATTATATACAGTGCCGTGATAAAGCCGGATTTTCCGACCGTCGTATAGACCATGCCGCATTGCTGAAAATTGCTCGATGCACACAGGATCACTCCGCAGATAATCCCGCCGATAAGCGTCTGCTTCGATATCCCCAGTGGGTGCCCCTTCGCGTTTTCGGGCCATTTTTTCTGACATATGGCAGCTACAGGGATCAGCACCACAAAACCGATGCTGTTCCTGACTGCGCTGAATGTGAATGGACCGATATAGTCCATCCCAACACTCTGCGCCACAAATGCGCTACCCCATATCGCCGCTGCCAAAAGCAAAAGCATCGAGTGCGCAAGTGAATTGTTTCTCATTTTTATAAGTTCCCATCAAAATCTAATCTGATAATCCGGTCTCACGTACGACGCAGGATCACACTCCCGATCGAATAACGGTAATACATCGTTACATCATCCATTATCTGATTATGTAAGTCCGTTTCCCTAAAAATGAAAAAGTGTTGTCGTCCCACATGGACAACAGCATTATTTTATCATATCTGCGTAACTAAGTCAATTTATAAAATAGCCCGGGCGGTCAGCCCGGGCTTGTACTCATGTGCTATCAATACACGTTTTTAAGTGTGGGTCCATCTGGATGCATCTGATGACTTACTGTATAGTGGTCTCCTTTTTGTTATATCGGTATTATTTGAACTTTACAGCTGTGCCGAAAGCCATGATCTCTGCAGCTCCCTGAGCAACAGATGATGAAGCGTATCTCATAGCTACGATAGCATCAGCGCCCATGGTCTGTGCGCATTCGATCATACGCTGAGTGGCCAGATCACGTGCGTTAGCCAGCATCTCGTTATACTTTTTCAGCTCTCCTCCGACGAGGTTTTTGAAGCTTGCACCGATGTCTTTAAATGCGTTTACAGACTGAACTGTGCTTCCCTGTGCTACTCCGAGCACCTCGATCTCTTTTCCCGGAATGTCATTTGTTGTTGCGATAAGCATAATATGCTCCTTTCCGACCGGATGGTCTAAAAAATATTCTTGTGTTATTTATAATTGCATAAGTTGCAACTTTATTCCTTTTTATCATCCTTTACAAGCTCTGCCACAGCACCGGCGAGTCCTGCGACTCCCTGGATCTCTGACGGGATGATAAGCTTGGTCGCTTTTCCGTCAGCAGCCTTTTCGAAAGCTTCAAGGCTTTTTAATGTCAGTACCTGCTTGGTAGGAGCTGCCTCGTTCAGATATTTAAGACCTTCTGCAGTCGCCTTCTGTACTGCCTCTATGGCCTGAGCACGTCCTTCGGCCTCGCGGATGGTCGCTTCCTTCACAGCGTCCGCACGGAGTATGGCAGCCTGCTTTTCAGCCTCGGCTTCGAGGATTGCCGACTCCTTCTTTCCTTCCGCAACGAGAATGGTTGACTTTTTCTCACCCTCTGCGCGAAGGATTGACTCACGACGCTCACGTTCCGCCTTCATCTGCTTCTCCATCGCCTCCTGGATCTCAGCCGGCGGTATGATGTTCTTCAGCTCGACACGGTTTACCTTGATTCCCCATGGGTCAGTCGCCACGTCCAGGTTCGCGCGCATCGTCGTGTTGATGGTCTCACGTGATGTCAGCGTCTGGTCGAGCTCGAGGTCACCGATTATGTTTCGGAGGGTGGTGGCCGTCAGGTTTTCGATAGCGCTGATCGGATACTCCACGCCGTAGGTGTAGAGCTTCGGATCCGTGATCTGGAAAAATACCACGGTGTCGATATGCATCGTAACATTATCCTTGGTGATAACAGGCTGCGGTTTGAAGTCGATGACCTGCTCCTTCAAAAGAACCTTGTTCGCCACGCGGTCAATGATAGGCAGTTTTAAGTGCAGGCCTACGCCCCATGTTGCCTGATAACCACCGAGACGCTCTACGATAAATGCATATGCCTGCGGCACGATACGTATGCATGATGCCAGGATGATAAGTATCAAAACTATGATAACTATCCCGACTATCAGAAGTGCCTGGTTTTCTGAATTCATTTTTCATCCTCCGTTTCTTTTATTTTTTTGTTACTATGAGCTTAACTCCATCTATCCTTCGTATGGCTACCGTTTCACCTTCGGATATCGTGCTGCCGTCCTCGCTTTTTGCGATCCACTCGACATCACGGAGTCTGACGCGTCCGGTCTGCTTTTCACTGTCGATAGGCTCAATAACGATGGCTTCCTCCTGCAATAGCTGGTCGATATTTGTCGGCGTAATGGTGTTTCGCATCATACGCTGCGCAAAAGGTCTCGCCAAAAGCATAAATACGATGGATACGACACAGAAAACAGCTATCTGCACCCACAGCGGCGGTGCCCAGTTGTTTACGATGGCCGCAACTGCAGCACCTATAGAAAACCATATGGTTGTGAGCCCTTGCGTGATGATCTCAATCACCAGTGTAATAATGATGACCCCGAGCCATATAAAAAGCATGGTTGACTGATCGATATACATTAGGATACCTCCTCGTCATTTATACGTCATATGATACCACAAGTGTAGGGTTTTAGCAACAAAAAAACGGAAAGCCTATTATGCGAAAATGTCTCCGGTGATCTTGTTCTCTGCTCTGTAGTCCTTCGGAAGGTCGCCTGTTTCCTCACGGAATACCTTTGAAAAATAGGCCGGTGATGAGAATCCGCATTTCTCGGCGATAAGTGCGATCGGATCATCGGTCTGCCTCAGCATCCTGGCGGCCATATGTACACGGTAATGGTTCAGATAGTGGATGGGAGCCATATGTACGGATCTGTTAAATACTCTCGTGCATTCCCTCTCGCTCATCAACCCTGCAGCTGCGATATCCTTTAAGAATACCTGGTTCTGATAGTTCTCCTGGATATATTCTATCATCCCTATCATATTTTCCGATACGGAGCTGTTCTCATCATCGACTGCAAGCTTGTCCGGATTTGCCTGCAGAAACAGGCACCAGAACCTGCTCAGTCTCGATCTGATCTCAAACTCATATCCGAAGCTCTCGTCGCGGAACAGGTCGATGATGGCGAGTATCTCACTGATCATCTGTATGTTTTCTCTGGAGTCGGGCGTTATAGGGACAGCACTCATTTTTTTGGACTTCACGACGGGAGATATGTATCTGGTCTCCCAGATGCTGTTGTAGATGCCTGCCAGGAAGTTGATATCGAAAAACAGGGTATATTGCTTCCATCTGTCAGAGCCTCCGGTGACTTTCACCGAGTGAAGGACGTCCATGTTGTAGAAGATGGCATCGCCTTTTTTGAGGTGGATGCTTCCTCCGGGAAAGAGAAAGTCGGCCTCCCCCTCCATGATATAGTTGATCTCAAAGACCGGATGCCAGTGCCATGTAACATTTTGGTGACGCACTGATGCGACATTTGTCAGCTTGCAAGCGCATGGAAAATCAGGCGTGTAGCCTTCCATAACCTCACGTTTGTCCTCATCTTTGATAAAATTTGACTCGATAATCATAAGCAAATCCCCTTTTTCGTTGTATCTGATGTCTGTATTTTTATATTATATACCATGATTATTCAAATGTAAAGCTGTTTTCCGCGAAAACTGTATAGCAACCCGTGTCCTGAATTTGGTATTATTTGTCCGCATAGGTGGTGTTGCGATCATAAAACATATGTTAGTATGAACGCGTAAAGAGGAGGTGAGAGTTATGTTCAAGTTAAAAATGTTTGTTATGCCAAGTGGCGAGAAGATTCGTAACACGGTCAAGGAGTGCAAGGGTGATGTTTTCCTCGTACTGCCTGATAAGACATTTTGCAACCTGAAGAAAGACCACGCTACGGTCAACACTCTGTCATTGTTCCCAAGTAAGCATACCACTTACAATCTGGTATACGAGAACGAAGAAGACAGTGAGCAGCTCTTTGGTCTTTTGTTATAATGGGATTTCAGATTATTGTGAATACATCCTCATGTTAGGGAGTGCCTTCGGGTGCTCCCTATCCGCAATTCTATTTGCATTTTTCTTCCCATCGCTGTATAATGTTCCACATGAGAAAAAAATACGCAACCCAATTCGATAAGATGACCCGGATGCCGGTCGAGAAACTGGTCGTAATTCTGGGCCTCCCGACGACGATAAGTATGATGGTCACGACCTTCTACAGCATGGCAGACACATACTTCGTCGGCAAGCTCGGCACGAGCGCCACGGGAGCCATCGGAGTCGCATTTCCTCTGATGGCCGTGATCCAGGCGATCGGCTTCATGCTGGGACATGGCTCAGGCAGCAACATCGCCAGACTTCTCGGCGCAAAGGACGCTGATACAGCCAGCGATTTTGCCTCCACAGCGGTATTTACGGGAGCCGCCGGTGGCATAGTGATGCTCGCTCTGGGTGTGATCTTCATAGATCCGCTGATGAGCATGCTCGGCAGCTCCGACACCATCCTTCCATTTGCCAGAACGTATGGAAGGCTTATTTTGTTTGGCATCCCGGCGATGATCGTAAGCTTTATCTTAAACAATATCCTTCGCTACGAAGGGCGGGCGTCACTCGCCATGATCGGCCTTTTGTTAGGCGGCCTCCTAAACGTCTTCGGCGACTGGCTGACCATATCAGTATTCGGCATGGGCATCGAGGGCGCAGGCATCTCCACCATGCTTTCAACCTACATCGGCATGCTTATACTGCTCTCCATGTTTTTGCGAAAGAAAACCGTGACCAAACTCCAGATAAGTCGCGTCTTTAAAAATGGCAAGAACGTACTGAACATCATAGTTACCGGTCTTCCGAGCCTCGCCAGACAGGGCATGAGCTCGTTGTCCACCGCTACCATGAACATACTTGCCCGTCCTTACGGTGATGCAGCCATCGCGGCGATGAGCATCGTGATGCGACTTTCCTTCATGCTTTTTGCAATAGGTCTCGGCATCGGTCAGGGTTACCAGCCGGTATGCGGATTCAATTACGGTGCACAAAAATACGCTCGAGTCAAACGCGCATCATACTTCACGCTGTTCTTCTCGAGCGGTATTCTCCTGATAGCAGCCTTTGGGGGCTGGTTCATAGTAGAGGATGTGATACGCCTCTTCAGAGACGATCCTGCAGTTATAGATATCGGTGTACCCGCCATGAGGTACCAGCTGATGTCCATCATTGTGGTACCTATCAGCTTCATCGGCAATATGCTCTTTCAGAGTATCGGAAAAAGCGGACGGGCGCTTTTTCTTTCATGTCTCAGAAACGGCATATGCTACGTACCCGTTCTGCTGGTACTCACCCCTACCATAGGTCTTTTGGGAATCGAGATCGCTCAGCCCATCTCCGATGTACTCACGGCGATCATCACTCTTCCTTTCTTTATAAGCTTTCTTAAAAAGCTCACTGTTTCCTGAATACTATCTCCCCGGTAGCCGCGTCCATCTCATCCACGATAGCCAGACTCTCAAGCTGGTATCCGAGGTTCCTGATGGTCACTCCGCCGGGCTGGAATCCTTTTTCAATGGCGATACCGATACCCTCCACGGTTCCTCCGGCGCTCAGAACGATGCCGATGAGTCCCTGAAGTGCAGCTCCGTTTGCCAGAAAATCATCAATGATCAGAACATGGTCGGTAGGGCTCAGCACGCTTTTAGAAACGAGGATCTTGTTTTTGATCTTGTGAGTGAAGGACTCTACCTCTGACACGTACATATCACCGTCGAGATTTATACTCTGACTCTTCTTAGCAAAAACCACGGGCACGTTAAAAACTTCCGCCGTTATGCATGCAATACCGATCCCCGATGCCTCGATAGTGAGGATCTTGGTTATAGGCTTTGACTCAAAGCGCTTGTGAAACTCCTCACCTATCTGCCTGATAAGGTCTATATCCATCTGGTGATTCAAAAATGTATCCACCTTCAGGACGTTCCCTTCCTTGACCGTTCCGTCTTTTTTGATTCTCTCCTCTAAAAAGTTCATGATTCCTCCCAATGATACTTCTCGATCTCGCTAAACAGCGCATCGGAATGCTTTTTGTTCTGATCTGAGATTCCGCTCAGTTCTGACATGTTGGTCGAGATGTTCACACTGTTTTCACTGATGTTTTCCACATCTCTCGCGCTATCCGCAACCGCTGCCGAGATCTCCTGTATGCTGATGTCTATTTCTTTTACGGAGTTCGCCATTTCGGAGCTGGACTCCCTGAGTCTGTGCGTACTTTCCTGCAGACTCTGTGTTGAACTTCCGTATTTTTCTCCGAGTGCCAAGAATGCATTGTAGTCCTCTGCCACATTCTCCGTCATAAACCTGCTCATCTCGCGGCTCTGCTCAAGGAGATCCTCCACGGATCGTACCGCGGTATTTGATATCTCCGTCATCTCACTTACCGCTTCACCTATGGAGTTACTCAGAGACTCAACCTCTGTAGCCACGACCGCGAATCCGCGTCCCTGCTCTCCGGCACGGGCCGCTTCTATCTGAGCGTTCAATGCGAGCATCTTGGTCTGATCCGAGATATCCGTGATCCTCTCTGATATCTCGCGGATCATTTCGATCTTCTTCGCCTGATCGATGGCAGCTACCATGTTCTCCTCGATCTCGGCGATCTTGTTCATCGCATGATCCTTGTGCTCACGTGCTGTCTTGGCAGAGTTCTCTGCCTCAGCATGCTCTTTTGCTACAGTATCTTCCATTTCCTTCATACTGTCCGCAAATGCAGTTATGTTGCCTGCTGCCATATCAAGGTTCTCAACGGCCGATGCAGACGTAGCTGCGCACTCTTCCATATTCGCACTGATCCTGGTGATACCGTCATTCATCTCTCTGATCGCCTCAGAGTTCATCCTCAGTGCCTCGCTGAGATCTGTCCCGGCACCCTGGATATCCACGGATGTCTCACCGACCTTGCTGATAAGCTCTCTGATCTGTCGGATAAATGCGTTTACATTGTTTCCGATAGTCTCAAACTCATCTCCGCTCTTTAACTCTATTTCCTTAGTCAGATCACCTGATCCGTCGTGCAGATCACTTATCTTGTTATTCAGAGTGATAAAACGTCTCTTCATGGCGAGTGCCACTATGAGAACGACCACCATGCCGCAGACCATAACGATCGCACACACGATGATTATCGTAAAAAGCAACGAACTCGTCTGCTCTCTGACGAAGTCCATACTGATATCTACCACGGCGAGAGCTACTGTCTGACCGTCCGCTTTTACGGGTGAGTAAGCGCTGATATGCTCTCCCCACTCATCCGTATAAGGATCTCCCGAGGTTGTCTCTCCGGCATACGCTTTTTCAAGAGCCTCACCGGAATCATCAAACTCATCTCCGGCCACACCCGGCTCCTCAGGGTCGGAATCAACCACGTAAACGAATCCGCCCTCAGCTTTTTTGATCGTGTATACATACTCTACACCGGCATTATCAAGAAACATCGTAAGCGGTTCGTGAAGCCCCTGATAAGCCTCGCTCTCCTGATCGCCGTCCTCGATCTGCCCTACCAGTGATCCGTCGAGAGATGCAGCCACACACTTGGCGGTATTCTCCGCCGATGACCTGATCTGCGTCAAAAGACTGTTGTAGGACCTGTTGTAGATCACGAATCCGAGTACCAGATCCGACACCAAAAGCATCGCCAACAATATGACAATGAGTTTCACTGTCATGCTCAGTTTTCTTACCTTCATTTTCCCCTCCAATCAAACTAAAATTACAGTGTAACATCCTAATAAACCATATTATCAGAAAAGCCTTAAAATTGCAACTGTTTATGGCAATAACTTATCTGCTTTTTAATAGCTCAACCATCTTTCTGACGGCCTGTCCCCTGTGCGAGATCGCGTTCTTTTCTTCGGGCTCCATCTCACCCGTAGTCATCCCGCGCTCAGGATAGTAGAATATCGGGTCGTAGCCGAATCCGTTTTCTCCCTTCGGCTCATGAGCAAGCCTGCCCTCGATCACACCTTTTACCGTCTCAACCTTTCCGTCCGGATACGCACATGCGATAACGCAGACGAAACGTGCGCCTCTCTTCTCGTCGGGTACTCCCTCGCAGCGGCGCAGAAGCTCGGCATTTTTCACGGAGTAAGGAGTATCCTCACCCATAAAACGTGATGAGTATATACCAGGCTCTCCACCCAGCGCATCCACCTCAAATCCGGAGTCGTCCGCGAGCACCATCTTGCCGGTCGCCTCGCATACGGTCTTCGCCTTTATGATGGCGTTCTCCTCGAAGGTCTCTCCGTCCTCAACGATATCAACATCCACGTCAAGATCCTTCATCTACAGTATCTCAAACTCGTCTCCGAGCATCTGTTTGAACTCGTTTACCTTGCCCTGATTACCCGTGGCAAAGATCAGTGTTTTCTTATCCATAGCTTAACCTCCGTATCATTATAATAATACGAGTCTATGATATCAGAAAACGGACAAAATTGCAACATACGAAAAACGCAATACCCCCACTCTGCAAGCCGTTCTTCAAAGTAGATCTCCAACTGAGCTCGTATTCTTCTTGCCATAATAAAAACCTCCAAATGGTGTTGAATACGTCATACACCATTTTGGAGGTTTACACAAGCTTTGAATTACTCCCTATTTTTTGATCTGAACTTTTTTCACCTTAGACCAGGAACTGTATGTCACTGCCTCTCCGATAGTTGCTTTCAGCAAAGTGTTCGGTATCACATAGTAGCTTCTGACCCTCACATAGTATGTTTTTCCTTTTTTAAGATTCTTGAATGTATATGAGCTTTTTTTGGTCTTTTTGTATTTTGGATTTGTAAACTTAGTTGAAGTAGAATACTCTATTTCGCATCCGGTGATTTTCTTTGCTTTGGATAGCGTTACTTTCATTTTTTTCGATTTAATATTTTTTACACCTTTTACGCCTGATTTATCCGGGGCTTTTGTAACCTCAATAGTCTCAGCCGCTCCCAAAACAGGTCCGCATATCTCATTATACTCATCTGTCGCTTCCTGTGAGAAATTGTAAACCGGATCCTGCCCTTGGATATCAATCTGCATTTCAGTCGGCTCTACCAAAACATAAGTCAGTCCGCCTGATTTTTCCAAAACACTGCACTGGGGATATTTTTCCTCATATAAACCATATGGATCAACTGTCACTGAACAGATCCATCCTCCGTTGCCATTTCCTTCTTCGTAACATTTTTTTGAATACACGGCAATCCCGTAATCCTCATCTATCGGTACTCCTATGAACTTTCCAACACAGGACTCAGGGAATTTGATCCTGAAAAGATCATTTATTATACCATCTACCGGAGTAAAGCTGAACCTTGTTTTGTCAGTACCTGCGAACACTTCAGCCGCTGAATCCATATATCCGATCACATTGACATTCCAGCTTTCCTCCATCATGTCACTGAATATGTCATCAGAGATTTCTGTTACGCTCTTTGGAATGCTTATCTCGTCAAGTGATCTGCACTGTGCGAATGTCAATGGCTCTAATGATGTAAACCCGGGGTTGTCCGGAAGCTTTACCTCAGCGAGAGATGTGCATCCCAAAAATGCCTGCTCTCCGATCTCTGTTACAGAATCCGGAATTGTTATTTTTTTCAGGCTTTGACAGTTTCTAAATGCACCTATTCCGATGATTTTAACAGAATCAGGTATGGTTACTTCTTCAAGCATTTCGCAATCCGCAAATGCAGGATGAAGCGCTGAAGAACCGATATCAACTACAGGATAGTCTTTTCCGTTATAGTTTACGCTTTGGGGGATATTAACTTTGGTTCCGGTTTTTTTGAACTCATCCGTCGTATCATATACCACTGCGGTC
>CAMVOY010000059.1 GCA_947169235.1 uncultured Lachnospiraceae bacterium
GCATACGAGATCGTCATCTCATAGACATACCTTCTCATGGATGGTACGGCCCAGTGCTTGCCCTTCATATACTGGGGAGCAATTACATGGCACGGATGTACGGCCTGCCACTCGGGGTCCGCAAATATGGTACCAACATCATGAAGTGCTATCTGCCCCTCATTATCGGTACCAAACGCATCCGCTCCATGCAAAAAAACGACCAGAGGCAAACCCTTCTTTGCCGAAGGGTTTTCATAATACCTCAGACCGTTTTCTATATCTCCGTATGCAAATCTGTCCTTCCGAAACAGAGCGCACCTGTTCTTATTCTCAGCACTCGGTACAGCCCATCCCGGGATATTTGTCCACTTGCCCATCACAATCCCCCTCAAAAAAATCCCAAACACTATTATAGCATCTGTTCAGATTTTTTCAAGAGGAAGAAGTGACCCCATCGGGACTTATAAATCTGTAAATATCAACCGTAATTATACACTTTCATATTCCACGTCTTATATGTATACATCTTTGATCTGCTGTTCTCATCATAGAATGGCAGGATTATACAAACCTTATAGGTCCCGGCACTTAATCCGTTCTTGAAGTACCACCATCTGGTATTGGAACTTTTTTCGGAGCGTGCTCCTCTATACTTAGCATAGTTAGTGTTCTGAACGATCGGAAGACCTTCTTCTATCAGACTGTTGTAATCAGCTATTTTGAAGATAGCTAAATATGTTCCCTTAGGAATCCTGGGGCCGGCGGTACGCTTGACATACAGAGTTGTCGGTTCTCCGGAATATAAGGTTTCATTTGCACACTCAGCATACGAATCAGCCCTTGCATCATAACATGCAAACTTTGAATAGAGCATCCATTTCGGAGCCGCTGCCTTTGCATCGGGCGCCGGTGCTATCTCTCCGAAAACACTTAACATAAGCGCCATCAGTAAAAATATTGACATGAGTTTCTTTATCTTATTCATGTTTTATCCTCCTATCCTACTTTGCGTCCCAGAAAAGTTTCTTCTCGAACACCGGATCACCATAGTCATACTGACCATCTCCACCGGGGTTTAACATATTGCTGTAATCAACATGATTCATATAGTTTTCTTCTGTGTCCTGTTCAGGAAGTAGCCACTTAGTAGTACCATCAGTCTTATAACTATAGAACTGTCCGCTGCCGGAGAAAAGTTCGAAACTTACGTATTCTGCGGTCTTGATAGTCTGAGCAAACGCCGGATCAGATGATTCTATACTAAGGGTACGTATCTGCGCTTCCTTATCCACTCCTCCTGCCGTAACCCAATCGTAAATCCTTGCATCATGCTCGGAAGGATTCACTGCCTCAGCTCCATAAATAAATGTCCATTTCTCGTGCTCCGTATCACCGGAGATATACGGGTAGTACATTCCTGCGAATGCGATCCTGCCTGCAAACTCTCCTTCAGTAAAGAAAGTAAATCTCATCTGGCAGTCACCATACTCCATGGTGTACTCGACAGCTTTGTAGGATGTGGATCCATTTTTTGCAGTACATTCTTTCTTGTCCACACCGTGAATCTCACCGTCCGCCTCGATATCGAGAACAGTCTTTCCTTCATCATTTACTCCCTCCATCAAAAATGATGGCGCGTATTTACCTGAGGATACCTGCTTGTACATAGTATCCCAGTCTTCTTCCTGATATGTCTTTCCGGTTTTCTTATCTACCACATCAGGACCGAATACATACCTGGTCATCCCCGGCATTTCAGAATAATCATGTCTTGACACCCTGTCATATCCAAACCAATATGCCAGGCATTTATCCTGAGGAGCTGTAACGGATGGATTCTTTGTCATAAACAGACTCTCTCTTCCATAATCATCCTCAAAGCTTGTGTAGAAAAGGTCCTTGCTGTAGAAACTCTCATCCTCCACTGTATAGAGGTAGTTTTCCTCCGGGATTTTTTTCGGTTTGATCTGCCCGAGTTTCTTTACGGACTTATAGTATTTGTCAAAGGCTTTTTTCGTTATCTTTTTCTTGCCGTTTTTATAAGTCTTTTTGTTCTGAGTATACGCAGATACGCTTTTAAGCTTTCCTGCGTCGGTGATCTTGTAAGATGTGATAGCCTTTTTACCTGATCCCTGAGAAGTCACAACTACGATCTGCTTTTTCTTTTTATTTTTGTAGACCTCGGTAACACCGCTTAGTTTGCCTGCCAGAGCGATACTGAAATCATAATCATCGTATCTGTAGACATCAAGCTTTTTGCCGGATTTATAAAACATGAATAACTCTGTGCTGTCGTCGCTGTTTATGTCATAAATCTGATATGTGGCAGCTGTCTTTGATCTGCCTTTGAGGCTCTGTGCCTCTGATTCCATGATATCCCTGACATCACGGCTCCTCACTTCATGGATGATGTCCATTTCCTTTGATACGGCCGGATCGTAGTCCTTTATCAGGTTACCGCGTATCAGCGTTCTGAGTTCCTCCGCTGCCGCAGCTGATCCGGTCACGGGGCTAACTTGCGAATCATCGCTTGTTTGTCCCTCTTCCGTTTCGGCAGCCACGGAACTCACTGACAACGTCTGGGGGAACGCAAGAGAAAGTGTCAATGCCATCGCAATGATACTTGCTTTTCTCTTTGTTTGCTTTTTCATAAACATTTTTCCTCCTTTTCATTTTTATAAAAAAACACCCCGCAAGCAAAAGCCTACGAGATGCTTTTTATCACAGCTCATATTTTGAAAGGTTATCACTGATGGTGAATGAATACCGGTTAAGATCCTCGGAGATGTTCGCAATGCTCTCGGTCTGCGCCTTTTGCTTGTTGTTCTCATCGACGATCTCATCACTCAGACCAAGTATCTCACCGATCGAGGACGCCTGTTCCTCCGTGGTCGCCGCATTCGACGATGCGTACTCGTTTATCATCTCGATACCGTCTGTAATGGTCACAATACCCTCTGTCGCCTGTCCGACATTCTTGTGTATCTGGTCAAACGAAGCATTCGCTGCCTTGACGCCCTCCACACACGCTTCCATGTCTGTCACGCAGGTCTCTGCATTTTTATTGATATCTTCAATATTCTTCGTGATACCGGTGATCAGCTGACGTATCGTCTCAGTAGCCTCCGTAGACTGCTGAGCCAGGACTCCGACCTCTGATGCTACGACCGCAAAGCCCTTGCCCTGCTCTCCGGCTCTGGCTGCCTCGATGGAAGCATTCAGAGAAAGCAGATTCGTCTGCTCCGATATCGCATTGATCGTATCCGTGATACCGGTGATCTCCTCGATGGATTTTGCAGCGACACGGATGATCTGAGCCAACTCTTCGATATTCCGGCCAAGCACCGTAACATTGCCTGTCACACGCTCCATCTCTTCTTTTCCGGTGGCGGATGATTCCAACGTTGTCTCGCACAACGCTCTGACATCCTCTGCACTCTCCATAAGATTTCCGGATGTGGATGCCAGTTCGACAGCCGACTGAGCAACCTCGTCGATTGAACGATTCATAACTCCCAGGGTCTCATTCAGCTTTTCTATCGACTCGCTCTGACTCCTGTTTGATTCGTTCAGATTCTGTGATATCTCGAAACACTGACCGGCGCTCGCGCTCATCGACTCGGACATATCCGTCATCTCGGAAAGAGTCGTACGCATGCCGTCAATATATGTATTCATCTTCTCACTGAGCGTTGTTATCTCGTTGTTTCCGGTAGGTACCAAAGTCACGGTGAAGTTTCCGTCACTGATATCCGTAACTCTCTCGGTAACAGTCTCTACAGGATTGATCATTCTCCTGATGACCAGGAAGAGGATAACTGCCAGCAATAACAAAAGTCCCAAAGCAACCGACAGCGTGATGATCAGATTCTTTATGATACTGTCGGTCATAAAGCTGCGCGGAACGGCGGATACTACAATCCATGATGTACCCTCGATATCAGTAGCCGTATACATCATACTGCCTGATGAGGTTGAAGCTGTCTGAACCTTCTCCGCAGTGATCGACTTTTCTGTATTGAGTGAACCCATAACCGTGCTCAGTCCCTGCATGATAGGATCCTGACACTCCGATACTTTCTGTCCGGTGATATCTCCCGCGCTGGCTACCAATATATCCTGTGTATCTTTATTTACGATGTAGAACTTTGCTTCTTCTGAACTTGACTTGAACCGAGTAAGTCTCTCAGAAACCTTGTCAAAGTTAATATCACTACTGAGTACTACGTTGTCACCGACCATCGCTGCACACGCCAGGCAGGTCTTGCCCGTGGATGCATCTACATACGGCTCAGATGTGAATATCTCACCCTTTTTATCGAGAGCTCCGATATACCACGGACGATCAGTGAACACGAAGTCTGCATCCGGCTCCCATCCGGAACCGTCCAAAAACTTGTTGTCATTACCAAAAGCCATGTAGATATCCTGTGAATCAGGATCCGCCTCGGTAAGCTTCAATAGCATTGCCAGCTGATCCTCATAGGAAATCTTTGGTAAGTTCTTGATCACGTCTGCAGTCTGTGCTACACGCTGCTCGACATTACTCCACCAGTTATCAACCTCATTCGCATATGAGATCGATTCCTTCCCGAGAACTGACTCGGTCAGACTGCTGATCTTCGATGTCTGCATAAAAATGCTCACGCCTGTGATAACGATGATGATCACAGCAACGTAAGCCACTATGTGTGTTAACAGCACCTTCTTCAGTGAGCTTCTCTTTTTCATCTCCACAGTCTCCTTTTTTGTCACCCTGCTGCCGCTCTGACCGCTCTGGCGAGCTGATCGGCGCAGGATGTTCCTCTGCCGTTACAATCGATGCCCTTAAGAAGTGATTCGATCTCATCAACCGTCTTTCCGTCTACAAGCTTTGACACTGCCTGCAGATTGCCGTTACAGCCTCCGGTGAACTTAACGTTCGTGATGACATCTCCATCAATATCAAATTCAATCTTTGTCGAGCATGTTCCTCTCGTATCAAATGAGTAATCCATAATCTCCTCCGTTATACAATAATACGACAGAATCTATTATAACACGTATTCCGCCTAAAAATCAATACCTATGTCCATGTTGATAAATATTGGCTCTGCGACGCCCAATGTAGCCCTCAGCCATATAATTCCTTAAGATCATCTATCATCGATCTCATTTTCTCGACCGCGGAAGCGGGTTCGACTATCTTTATGCCGTCTCCCATGCTTGCCACCCAGCCGAGAAACAGCGGGCTCAACGCCATATCCACCCTGGTCTCAAAGTGATCCTGATCTATCTTGATCATCGGGACATCCTTTCCGAATCGGTCGATGATGACGCCCGCCATGTCATTTTTACATAGAAGTGCGACCTTGATAAGCTCTCCGTCATACATACCGAATCGCTTCTCGGTGTAGGTCGCCATATCCTTTCCGGCGAAAGCTGATCTGCCTTCACGTTTTTGATCGGTAAGTCGGATGCTTTTCATCTTGTCGACACGATAGTGACGTATCTCCTCCCTCTCATCGTCATAGCCGATAAGGTAGTAGTTCTCGTCATCCCAGACAAGCCCCCACGGAGATACCACATAGTCAGCTCCGTCGCGCCTCAACTCCTGATCCTTTTTCTCGGTCCAGCGGAAATACTTAAAGCGGATCTTGACATCATCTGCTATGGCACGGTGGATGGCATCGACGTTATAGTAGATACTCTCGTTCATGGTCTTTATGCGTCCTGCCACTACCACCTGGCGGTCGAGCTCTCTGGCTTCATATCGACTCGCCAGCCCTTCGAGCTTTCGTATCAGGTCCTTTGACTTGCGTCCCGTTATAAACTTTGACGACTGGACCGAATCCACGAGGAGCTTCAGCTCCGGCATCTCGAAGTCACGACTCGCGACTCTGTACTGATAGCCTTTTCCAACCTTCTCACCGACTATATCGGCGCCGTAGACATTCAGTGCCTGGATATCCGTATAGATGGACTTTCTTTCCGCACTTACTCCGCAGGCATCCAGGGCCTCGATGATCTCACTCATGGAGATGGCGTGATACTCATCGGTTCTCTCCTTCAGGATGTCATACAAATATAGAAGCTTTAGTTTTTGATTCTCACCGGCCGCTGCCATCCTAACCTCCCTTTATCGATCACATTTTGGTCATCTGATCGGTATCATACTATCTGTAATCTGAGATAAGGCTTGACGCTCGTATCTTCCGTGCTGTAATCCTCGGTCACCTCTCCGACTTTGAATCTCCTGATACCAGCATCGACTATCTTGAACTTAATTCCCTGATTCAGCAAAAACTCAGTTTCCATGGGGAACTGTGAGAACCTTCTTATCAGCATACCGTTTACCTTGCCGGCACGACCTTCGATCTCAAATATCACGCTGTTTGCTCCGGAAGAGAATCCGTCCGCCACAGTGCGATAAAGTGACGTGCTGATCACATTCGGATAAGTTACGGTAGTACCGACGGATTTTAACAGTGACTCCAACGAAGCCTTTCCGTCAACTGTCACATAATCCACGCCATACCTTGCATTCTTTCCGCTGTACAGAAGTATGTCTCTGTCGAGTTTCGGATCGGAAAGCTCTTTTTTCAGGTTCTCACTGATCGTGACATAGTACTCTCCGTTTCCTTTTCCGTACATATCCGTGATAAAGGTTTTGAAAGCCCCCGAATCTCTCCCGAAATACGGAGCCGTTATGCTGTTGTAGTGATTACCGCTGTAGGTTTCTATCGCCGGATAATCCGTTCCCGAGAACCAGAGTCTCGAATTGTGGTCTAAATACAGTTTTTCCCATGCGGCCACATCAGACTCATCTCTATCTGCAAAAATCTTCAGACTCTCATCATAAACCGGATCTTTACCACCTGTTACCGTTACCTCCAGACAGAAGTACAACTGTTCCACCGCTTCGATGATGGTGGTGGTACCGTTTGCCACGGCTGTTATCACACCCTTATCATCCACAGTCGCTATCTTTTTATCCGAGCTGAAGAAAAGCGGCTTGGTCAGTACTCCCTTTACATCCATAGTGGCAGTCTCGCCGGCTTTGAGCTCTATCTTTTTGACATTCTCATTAACATCTTCTTTATTGCTGTACTTCTTTACGGTGTTTTTATAAACGTAATCAGGATCCTCCTCGGATAATATGCTTACTCCGTTTTCCTTAGCGTAGTCAAGTGCCGCCTTGGATTTGGAAACCATATGGAAAGATGAATCCAGGTCGGGAGTTGCGCTCCTGTTCTCAGGAGCCAGGTAGCCGAGCGCGTACTTTCCGATCTTTTCCACGCTCTCAGGTACGTTAACCATCATCACATCCGACTGCAGCGCAAAATCAGCGATCTCCTTTATGCCATCCGGAATCGTGAAGGATGTCGGCGGATTCTCACTGTCCGTCATTATCTTTCCGTATGAGATAAACTTTGTTCCGGTATTATCGAGAAGACAGTTATCCTTTATTGAAAAATGCGAGTTTTCACCGAGCTTGATACCGTTTAACCCGTTAAGCTTTGAGCACTGAGAGAATGCGGCAGGATCGATCACCTCAACCGAATCAGGAATCCTGATCGATTTCAGACTATCACACTCTCTAAACAGATTATATGAAATCTGTTTGAGTCCGTTCGGAAGGGTAATCTTTTTCAATTTTGACATCGATGAGAACGCACTGTCTCCCAGCTCCGTGACAGAATCCGGGATGATCACACTCGTCACGGATGAAGAGCAGAACGCATCCTTTCCGATGCTCTTAAGACCATCCGGAAGAGTAACGGCTTTCACCTCCGAAAACTTGAAAGCCTCATCGTCAATCTTCTTAACGCTGTCCGAAAGAATGATCTCTTCAGTTACCTTGCTGGCTTCAAATGCTTTTTCACAGATCTCCTCCACGCCTGCAGGAACTGTGTAATTCTTTGGCTTTTTATAATGCGGGTACGCGATGAGCTTCTTTCCGTCTGCGGAAAAAAGTACTCCACCCGCTGCTTTAAGTGCGGTATTTCCCTTTTCGACCTTATATGCACTCACATTCATATCTTCAAATGTCTCCCAGGTCACACCGGTAACCGATGCCGGGATAGTAAACGTGATTCCTTTTTCCGGATTTCCGCATGATTCAAATGCACGCTTACCGATCTCTGTAACATTGCCGCTGAGCTTAACATCCATCATACAGGCACCTGCAAATGCTTTATCTGCAATGACCTTTGCATCTATCTCCTGCTCTTCGATGGTACAGTTTTCAAAAGCAGCATATCCTACCTCGTCGAGCCCCTTTGGAAGCACCAGCGAAGATATGGAAAAATCACTGTTAAATGCCCTGCTTCCGATCTTCTTTACGGTTTCAGGGATAACAACACCCTTTAACGACTGACAGTTGTCAAACATCTCTCTCGGAATCTCTGACAAAGGCGCGTCTATCTGAGCATTTTCAAGATTATCACACCATGCGAAGCAGTAATCTCCAACCTCCGTCACACTCGATGGTATCACTATGTCCTTTAGATTTTTGCACTGAAAAAATGATCCGGCGCCGAGTGAGATCAGACCGTCATTAAGCTTTACGTTCTTTAGTGATGAGCACTCGAAAAATGCATCCTTGCCGATAGTCTTCAATGTAGACGGGAATATCGCATCAGTCAGTCTGGTGCAGTCATTAAACGCTTTGTTTCCGATCTTTTCCAGTCCCTCAGGAAAAGTGATCTTTTCGAGAGTATGGCAAAAAGCGAACGCACAGTCAGCGATCTCCTTTACGCCTTCCGGTATCTCCACCTCGTAGACATTGTCGAGCTCCGCTGAAGTCAGGACTCCGTCAGAGTTGATATTCAGCTTGGCCTGTCCCTCCGGTTTGATGTGCGGCGGGACTGTCTCAGTCGGCGTTGGCGTCTCGCTCTCAAACTTAACCTTTACCGTGCAGACCAGTTTTTTTATCTTTTTTACATTTGGTAGCTTGATCTTGGCAACAACCTTGGCTGTTCCCACCTCCAAAGGATAGATCACCACGGATGTTCTCTTCTTATCCGACAGGCTTACACTTTTCTTTCCCTTAGCAACAGACCATGTGGTCTTTGCCTTCTTCGGGAGATTTTTGATCTTTAATATGTAGTTCAGGCCATTAGACTTCAGCGAAACGGCCTTTTTGCTGAGCTTGACCGCTGCATTTTTGGCCTCTGCCTGTCCGGCCGATATCGGCGAAAAAGCTCCTGCAAGCAACGCAAACAGGAGCATCATTGTCAATACGGCTTTCCTTCTTCTGTAATTCATTTGTGCATCCTCCTTTTACTGATGGTTCATTTTCACAAAGATACAGTCATTATAACATATCTTGCATTGGAATTACCACTGTTTTTATTCCAGCCGGGATCATTCATCATATTTTTCTATAAAACTGTGTTTTATACCATTCAGTTTGAATCCCGGAAACATTTCGATATTGACCGAATGGATGCTGTTAAAAATACTGCTCTCTATACCCGGATTATCCTTTTTCAGGCTTTGGATAAGCTGCTTGATCTCTTCTCTTTTAGAGTCTCCCAGTCCACCGTCCGTTAGGTTCATATTCTCGGTAAAACGACAGGCACACAGCAGAAACTCAAGTTCATTGTAATCTCTCCACGCCAGTATATCCCGCTCCCGGATGCAGTACAACGGCCGTATCAGCTCCATCCCTTCAAAGTTCGTACTGTGAAGCTTCGGAAGCATGGCCTGAAGCTGGGATCCGTAAAACATAGCCATGACTGTCGTCTCTATAACATCATTCATATGATGTCCAAGTGCTATCTTGTTGCAGCCAAGCTCCTTTGCTTTCGCATAAAGATTACCTCTGCGCATCCTGGCGCAAAGGTAACAGGGAGACTTTTCCATACTGTTTGCCACATCAAAAATATCCGTTTCAAACACCTTGATCGGTATCTGCAAAAGTTCGGCATTGTTCTCTATCTTTTGCCTGTTTCGCTCATTGTATCCCGGGTCCATAACGAGATACTCCACATCAAAAGGAACATCACTATGGCGATGCAGCAGCTGTATGAGCTTTGCCATAAGCATGGAATCCTTACCTCCGGATATACATACAGCCACCTTGTCGCCTTCATTTATGAGCTCATATTTCTTTACAGCCTGAACAAAGGGCGTCCACAGTACCTTATGATACTTCTTTTGGATGCTCCTTTCTACCAGCTGATATTTCTCCAAGTCACTTTTCATACTCTTTCCTTAACTGTCACGGGTTTTTTAGCAATATCATTGATCACTTCACCGGCTATTATCAGTCCAACCACAGACGGAACAAACGCCGTAGAGCCGGGGACGGCTCTTTTTTGTGTACCTGCCGACAGATCCTCCAAAGGGCTTATCGGTTTTTCTTTTGAATAAACGACTTTCAGCGAATCGATATTTCTTTTCTTGCATTCACGCCTCATCACTTTTGCAAGCGGACAAATGGAAGTTTTATATATATCTGCCACCTCAAACATTGCTGCATTTACCTTGTTTCCCGCGCCCATGGAAGATATGACGGGCACGCCCGCTTCTTTCGCTTTTTCCACGATCGCCAGTTTTCCCGTGACCGTATCGATGGCATCTACGACATAATCATACTTTTTGAAGTCAAATTGATCCTGTGTTTCAGGCAAAAAGAATGTCTTGTATGTCTCGACTTTACAGTCAGGGTTTATATCATGAACCCGCTCTTTTGCCACATCCACTTTGTATTCTCCGACGGTCTTTGTCGTGGCGATTATCTGTCGGTTTATATTCGTTAAGCAGACCTTGTCATTATCAACGAGATCCATCGCTCCGATCCCGCTTCTTGCCAAAGCTTCAACAACATAGCCGCCCACACCGCCTATGCCAAATACGGCAACACGGGAAGACGCAAGTCTTCCCATGGTTTCTTCTCCATATAATATCCGTGTCCTGGAAAACTGATCCAACATTACAATTCCTCTCTTTTACTGGGATTCGCAGTGATCACGGCTATGACTTCCACCTCACAGATCGCACCTTTCGGTAATGAATTGACACCAACGCAGGACCTTGCCGGCTTTTCGGTAAAGTACTTCGCATACACTTCGTTAAAAGCTGCGAAATCACCTATGTCAGTGAGAAAGCACAGCGTCTTAACCGCATTTTCAGGCTTTGTTCCCGCTTCCTCAAGTATGGCTACCAGGTTTTTCATGACCTGTTCCGCCTGCTCTTCGATAGTATTGCCGACGATCTCTCCGGTTTTCGGATCAAGAGCGATCTGGCCTGACGTATAGACCATTCCCCCCGTCACGACAGCCTGCGAATACGGCCCGACCGCTGCGGGTGCTTTTTCCGTGTGAATCAATTCTTTTTTCATCTGTTTTCCTCCTCGTCTTTCTTTTTATATGGAATCCCCTTTTTAACCATAAAAAAGTGGTATACCATCTTTATTGCAGTTGCAATCCGCCAATGATCTCCGGGATCATTTCATAGTCAAGATCATCTGCGGCCTTTATGATCGCCGCAACCCGCATGGCCTCGTCTTCGGGAATACTGTACTGTCCCAGCGACTCGACAATATCAACAATACTGTCAAAGTCAAAGTTTTCACCGAAGTCCAAAAGTTTTTTGTATGCCTCATTTAATTCTTCCAAAGTGATTGGCGGACGATCATCCTCTTCCGAAACATTACTCTCATGTAACGGTTCCAAATCCCCGGCCAGCTTTCTGTAATCAGAAAGAAGTCTCGGAAGCTCACGGTCGAGCATTTCCATATCTCCCCGTTCCCCGGCTTCTTCAAGTTTTTCCGCAAACTCTCCGAGTTCTAATGCCCCTATTACTTTTGAGGTACTCTTAAGGGCATGGACCTTGGTCGTGATATCCCTGATTTCACCGGCTTTCCAAAACATCTCAATGTCATCGGCATTTTTCTCGGCGGTATCAAGATATGTTTTGAGCGTCGCAATATAGGATTCGCCGTTCCCGCAATGGCCAAGCCCCGCTTCCACATCAATTTCATCAATATGATATAAAAACTCCGGAAGGAAATAATCTTCATTCTCGCCGTCGTCCGAAACAAGTGAGACCTTATCCTTCGGCAAGAACTTTAAAAGCGTTCCCTCCAGCCTGTCCGGATCGATCGGCTTTGTAATATAGTCATCAAAGCCTGCGTTTATATACATCTTGCGCATACCGGATATCGCATTGGCTGTAAGGCAGACCACCGGAGTTTCGTCATTCGGCGTCCCCTGAAGCCCGTGCATTTCGGCAAGTGTCTCGATACCGTCCTTGTTTGGCATCATATGATCCAGGAAGATAACATCATAATGCTTCTTTTTGTACAGTACTACAGCTTCGTCACCGCTTTCACATGTATCGATCGTTATCTGCGAACGATTTAACAGGTTTGTAAATACGGTAAGGTTAACGGGGGTGTCATCGACAACAAGTACGTCCGTACCGGGTGCTATGAACTTCTCACGATAATTGCGTTTTTCCCTCAGGGAGCGTATAAACGCCTCTTCATAATCACCGATGGGTTCACGTTTCACAACCTTCTGTTCTAAGTCAAAAGAAAATACAGAACCCTCGCCGTAAACACTTTCTGCCTCAAGGTGACTTCCCATCATGGTCAGGAAACTCTGTG